>NZ_JAAHIH010000001.1:1200000-1500000 GCF_010671925.1 Moorena sp. SIOASIH
ATCAATTGACTCTGGGCATCTCCCGACACTCGTGACACTCGTGACACTCGCAACACTCCCGAGCTCCCCATCTGCATCTGTAGTCTTACTTTGAAGAATTGGTATTAACTATGGGGGAGGCGAAACCCAGCTACCCTGTTGTAATAGCCTTGCTATCGTGACATACTCCTACACTGACTCTTAGAGTTCAGTGTAGGCTTCTTGCCAACTCCACCCAACGGTTAGGATACTCGACAAGCTTTATTAACGACACGGGATGCCCCTCCGCACCGGAACAATACAACTCGTTTTATTTTTTAGGCACGCAGGTGGCGGTTAGCTCTTAATTTGTTTTCCCTGCTATCTTCATTATAGATGAAAATAAAAAAACAAAGTTCCGCCTCCGCCATTCATCCCACGCCCACCTTTGGTACGGACATGGGGCATAAGCGCGGATCAAGCTAAAAGAAGTTCCCCTAATAGGACATCCCCGATTCAATCAACCATGACTAAACAACCAGCCCGAATCTGCATTCTCGGTGGAGGCTTTGGGGGTCTCTATACAGCCCTACGCTTAAGCCAGCTGCCTTGGGAAAAGCCCCAACAACCAGAAATTGTCTTGGTTGATCAAAATGATCGGTTCTTATTTTCACCGCTGTTGTATGAACTGATCACCAGCGAACTACAAACCTGGGAAATTGCTCCACCCTATGAAGAATTGTTAGCAAACACAGGTGTACGGTTTACTCAGGCAGCGGTAGCAGGCATTGATGTAGAACAGCAGCGGCTACAGCTAGAGACTGGAGCGGAATTTCAGTATGATCGCCTGGTGTTAGCCCTAGGTGGAGAAACCCCCCTAGAGCAGGTGCCTGGGGTGGCTGAGTATGCTATCCCGTTCCGCACTATTACTGATGCCTATCAGCTGGAAGAACGGCTACGGATTTTGGAAGAATCCGATACAGATAAAATCCGGATCGCTATAGTTGGTGCAGGTTACTCTGGTGTAGAACTAGCTTGCCATCTAGCCGAACGCTTAGGAGAGCGAGGAAGGTTGCGGTTGATTGAACTCGGTGATGTGATTCTAAGAACATCAACGGACTTTAACCGAGAGGCAGCACGCAAAGCTTTGAATGAACAAAAGGTCTGGATTGATTTGGAAACCAGTGTTGAGTCCATTGGACCTGACACCATTTCTCTGTTGTATAAAGGACAGGTGGATACTATTCCGGTAGATTTGGTGCTATGGACAGTAGGCACAAGAGTCACACCAGTGGTGCGATCGCTTCCGCTCAAACAAAACCACCGTGGTCAGCTGATCACCAGCCAAAGGTTACAAGTGGTTGACCATCCCGAAATTTTTGCCCTAGGTGATCTAGCCGATTGCCGAGATGCTGATAATCAACCAGTTCCCAATACAGCTCAATCCGCTTTTCAGCAAGCTGATTATGTGGGTTGGAATGTCTGGGCTTCTTTAACTGGGCGTCCCCTGCTCCCCTTCCGTTACCAGCAGTTGGGAGAGATGATGACTTTGGGGAAAGACAATGCAACTCTTACTGGTTTAGGTGTCAAGCTGGATGGTCCTTTAGCCCACATAGTGCGGCGACTTGCCTATCTTTATCGGATGCCAACTATAGAGCACCAACTGAAAGTTGGCATGAACTGGATTACTCGACCATTAACTGATCTTCTGTCTGGAACATAAAGGCATACATACAGGAAAATGGAAAATTGAAATTAAATGAACAATTAACCATTAACAATTAACCATTAACCATGGAAAAACCGCGAGTAATTTTTCTAGATGCTGTCGGTACCCTATTTGGTGTTCAAGGGAGTGTAGGGGAAGTTTATAGTGCGATCGCTAATCAATTTGGGGTTACAGTACCTGCTTCAGCTTTGGACAAAGCCTTTGTCAAAGCCTTCGCCTCAGCAGAACCAGCGGTTTTTCCAGAAACAGATCCTGAAGAAATTCCCCAGCGAGAATTTGAATGGTGGTGGGTGATTGCCTCCCGCACCTTTGAACAAGTTGGTGTACTTGACCAGTTCACCGATTTCATTGATTTTTTTGACGAACTCTATGCCCACTTTGCCACTGGTCAACCTTGGTTCATCTATCCGGATGTTATCCCAGCGCTGAAAGCATGGCGGCATATTGGTATTGAGTTGGGTGTCGTATCAAATTTTGATTCCCGTCTCCATCTTGTCTTAAAAGCTCTAAAATTAGAAGAATTTTTCTCCTCCATCACAATTTCTACCCAAACTGGCTTTGCCAAGCCTGATCCACAGATTTTTGCTGCTGCTTTACAAAAACATCACTGTAGTGCTCAGGAGGCTTTTCATATTGGCGATAGTTTTCAACAAGACTATCAGGGTGCTCAGGCAGCTGGCTTGAGAGCATTTTTGATTAAACGCAAACCAATGACTTAACTTAAACGCGATGCTCCTAGGTCGCCGCTACGCGAACGCACCAATTGGTTTCCACACCAGTTTCTGCTTGATAGCTGTTGCTGTGGTATAGTGTGACTGCTTCTTTGAGGATATTGGCTGCTAACTATGAATTCTTGGTTCTGGGTAAAGGGTAACCAGCAACTCACTTTCTTTAACTGCTAACTCATCCAACCGCTGAGCTACCAGTACTCGCTCAAAATAGGTATCAGCCAGTACCCAGTAAACACCATAGTGACGAGCCTCAGATGCCATCAAGCTATGATAAAATTTTGCTAAGGATGGATCACAACAGTGAGTTGCTAGTAATCCCAAACGTTCGTGAGAACGAGCCTCGATCAGTCCAGCAACTAGTAAAGAATCCAACAACCGTTGTGGTTCGTTTCGGCGAATCTGAGCTTTCAATCCAGCTCCATAGGGTGGTGAAGAAAGGGGACCTAAGGGAATGCTACGTCTTTCTAGCCACTGGTTAACTTGCTCGAAATGTTCTAGTTCCTCACGGGCAATGACTGTCAGCTGACGCACCAGTTTACTGTAGGATGGGTAGCGAAACATTAAATTCAGTGCTACTCCAGCCGCTTTACGTTCACAATGGGAATGGTCGAGTAAAATAACATCAAGGTTTGCAAGGGCTTGCTCGATCCAAGCCTGGCTAGTAGGGTGTTTCAGGGTATTAATCAAAGGCAGAGCAGAAGAAGACACGGTTTTTGTTCAAATCAAACAAATCAAAGTAGTTGGCTTGTTCATTGCAGACAGGCTTTGGTATCGGTAGGCGATGCTATTTATTTTAACTCAATTGTGTCAATCATCGTCTTGTTAAGGCGCAGGTGTAATCCTGTCAAAAACTCGGTTCAATAGCCGCTTTTGTAGCAACAATTTGTGTCGGAAACCCCGACTTACCCGTAGCCAATCCGGGTAGTTCATGATAAATTTACATATACACTACACATAAATACTTAGAAGACAAGTTAAACTAGCTACTTGAGCCTATTCCTCAAAACTATTACACTTAACGACTCTATTCAGGAATAGCAAATATCTTAAAAGGAAGACCACTCTCACAGAATCGGTGCATATATCTATAAATAGGTATGAGGCTAATGGTATTAGGTATTAGGTACAACAAAAGCAGTTGATAGCCTCTGTGCTTGAGGAGGGGTGCTTCATACGCTGGTCATAAACCGCTTAGCCATTTAACCTAGAACTCTGATGCCTAAAGCCATTAACCTTAAATTTTATATGAAGGGGTCTACCTGATATTTAACGCAATTAAATTTGGATAAGTAAAGTAATGACCCACCGTCGTATTGTTATCGGTGACGTTCATGGTCACTATAATCCTCTTATGGCCTTATTGGATGCGATCACACCCACTAGTGACGACACCGTTTATTTTCTTGGAGACTTGATTGATCGAGGACCGATGAGTTCTCAGGTTGTGGAATTTGTCAAGCAAAACGCTCACCCCTGTTTATTAGGTAATCATGAGCTGATGTTACTAGAAATTATCGGTAACAATTCAGTACCTAACTCAACACGACAAGCCTGGCTCTATAGTGGTGGTGAAAGTACTATCAATAGCTATGGTGGAAAAGTCTGCCAAGATCACCTTGATTGGATCAAAACACTGCCAACCTACATTGATTTAGGAGATACCTGGCTAGTTCATGCTGGGGTTAATCCTCGCATGACCATTGAGGAGCAAACCGTTGAGCAATTTTGTTGGATTCGGGATGAATTTCACAGTATGCGTGAACCTTACTTTCTCGACAAGCTGATCATCACGGGTCACACCATGACTTTCACCTTACCAGGAGTGGCTCCCGGTACAATCGCCCAAGGTTGTGGTTGGCTAGATATAGACACTGGTGCTTATCATCCTAAAAGTGGTTGGATGACGGGTCTAGACATTACCAATAATCTTGTTTATCAAGTTAACGTCTTTCGGGGTGATGTTCGCCAATTCCCCTTGGAAGAAGCCGTGACCAAGATAGAACCTAGTAAAATATGCCGACGTCAAGTGTTGAGTACCTCCTGACGGTTCTAGAGGTTAACAAAAAGACTATTGGGCAAGCTTGCCGCTCTTGAGCTAGCTGTGCTTATCTGAGCACTCGCCCTCCACGACCTGTTCTCCTTTCGAGGGCAGCTTTTTTCTGGTTGCGGACTGCACGAGTTTTGTTTTTGTAAGCCCGATTGTTTAATCCATCACCAACATAGGCACGATTTGAATCGATAGACTGCTCCAAGGAATCAATTCGGTCTGCTGTTGACGGATGAGTACTCAGAAAGCCTGGAATAAAGCCTCTTTGCTTGAGGAGTTTTTTCATAAAGTCTACTGATCCTATAGGAGCATAGCCTGCTTGTTTTAAGTTTTTGATACCTAGTTCATCCGCTTGAAATTCATGCTGACGACTGTTGGGACGACGTAGTGCTAATTCCACGCCCAGATTAACCATCGTGTTGCTATCAACTCCAGCCGCTTCTGCTAAACCTCTAGCGATCGCGGCTTGCTTAATTTGCTGGATACTATGACGACCTACGATATGACCAATCTCATGAGCCATCACACTTGCCAGTTGAGCTTCATTGTCTGCTGCTGCGATTAAACCCGTGTTAATATAAACAAATCCTCCCATGGTAGCGAAGGCATTAATATTACCATCATCGACCACCTGGAATGTATAGTTAATATCTGGGCGTTCGCTTCTTTTAGCTAGTCGCTGACCAATTTGATCAACATAGCGATTAATTTCCCGATTGCGATAGAGCTTAAATTGCTTTCCAACAAGTTGCTGATTAATTTGCTGACCAATTTGGACTTCCTGTTGATCAGACATATTAGATAACTGGATAATCTGAATACCACGCAATAGCAGCTCTAACCAGGGAACCCCTTGGGCAACCTGAGCTGTTCCCACCACCAGAGTCAGGGATAGAAGCATGCTGATTAACGGATACAACAAATGACGTCGATAACGGGAGTAAATCGATAATATATTGCTGAACATAGCAAAATTATGAATTATTAAATCGAAAAGAGATTATTTTAGCTATCCCTTGTTCCAGTGGAAAAAGGGTTTGCAGCCATGGCTTGCTGTAGAGGAGCCTTGTCTTTAGCATCATAAGTCAACTCTCTACTAGGAGTTGTCTGCCATAATTACTGACCAGTAACATTCCTCGTTATGGTTGAACCCCAAATAGGGTAATATGTTCCACAGACAAACCCGGTGTTCGTTACTCTCACTCACCACTTATGGATAACTCTAATTATAGGTATTAGTTATGAGGTATTAGGTACATCAAAAGCAGTTGACAGCCGACCTGCTTTAAGAGGAGCGCTTCATAACTAGGTTAGAAACCCCTTAGCCATTCAACCTAGAGCCAGCGAACCTTAAGGAGTTATCTTTACACTATACAATTTTCGCAACAACACCTAACCAAGTTTATGGCTATTGTAGATTCTAAAGGACGTTTGTTTGGCAAGGTGAGCATTATCGACTTCGGTGCTGCCTTGGTGATTTTGTTGGTAGTTGTAGGAATCTTCTTCTTTCCTGGTGAGTCTGGTTCCGTTGCCCAACTCAATAGCACCAAACCAGTAGAAGTAGATGTTATTGTCCGGGGGTTAAGCTTGCTTGAACCAGATGTGTTGGTCAATCAGTTGGAGGAGACCAAGAAGACTAATATTGTGATTCGTAAGCAACCCTATGGTCAGGTTGACGTCAAATCCGTCAAAATTCTGCGTAGAAGTGTCCTGGTGCCACAACCAGATGGCTCTATCAAAGAACTACCAGATCCCAGACCTAGCTTTTATGGGATTAATATGTTACTCACCTTAGGTGGTAAAGCAACAATCACCAAGGATGGAGTAGTGCTGGGCAATAGCAAGATTAAAATTGGTACCCCAGTCGAGTTAGAAGGTAGAGATTATAACTTCAACGCCAGTGTGATTAATGTCAGAGTGAAGTAATAACGAGTGATGGGGTTAATGGAACTAAGAATTTATCCCATACACCTCACCTTCGCGCACCCGCAAGGGAGCCCTTGTCCTCATTTCTTGACCTCACTTAGTATCAGCTTTTTCCACCGAAGCATCATTGATTCCCAGGGTAAGCCTTAGAGGTTTCCGGTAAGGATAGGCTCTAGCAACTTGCCGGTAAACGTCATAGTTAGTAGGTAGTGTAACTGTCTGTGCCCCCTCTTTATAGGTGATATTGTATTTAACTGTACGCAACATCTCTGGGTTGCTAGGCTTATGATGAAGTCGCTGACGCTGTTCTACCTCATCAATGGTTGGTTTTGGTGGGACAACTGGCCACCATAACCCCTTGTCATCAGGTCCTGTGACAGCACCTTGTGGTTTCTCACCATTGCGGTTGACTACGGACTTGGAAGCAAACTCCTCAACATCGGGATCTCTATCAGTTGTTGAATTAATAGAATACTCAACTCGCCAGGTTAAGGTGGTCAGTGCTGTAGCTTCATACTCAGTAATAATCACAGTGTTACAACTGCTAAGCACTACTGCTACACAAAAGCCGATCAACATCAAGATAATCTGGCGACGCCGCAAAATGCGATCAAGTAGGACATGGAAACTAGTCAAATTCACTCCACCCCATCCAAACTTACGACTAAATGCAATTTGCTCCCCTATACCCTATTCTGTACCAAATTCTCAAACCTGCCTTTCCCAATTGCCTGTGGTCAGGAGCAACGAATTCACCTGCGATCGCACTGACCTTCGATGATGGACCCCATCCACACTACACTCCCAAGTTACTGCAAGTCTTAGACCGCTACCAAGTCAGAGCCAGTTTTTTCTGGTTGGGTGTTTGCGTACACCAAGCACCCAGTGTCGCCAGAGAGGTTTACCAACAAGGTCACTGGTTAGGACTTCATGGATATTACCATCAGTCTTTTCCCTTTCTAAAACGGGATGCCCTTCAGCAGAGTTTGCTCCTTACCCAAGACGCGATCGCTCAAGCTTGTCAGATTCACCCAGACAAGGTAAAAGATGTTCGTCCCCCTAACGGATTATTTACGCCCCGAACCTTGAATATACTGCACCAGTGGAACTATAGATCAGTAATGTGGAGTGTTGTCCCAGAAGACTGGAAACGTCCTGGTGTCAGTATAATCGTGGAGCGAGTCCTAAAGCAGGTTCAAAACGGTTCCCTGATCGTCCTACATGATGGTTATTATGGAGGACAAGATGTGGTTGAAACTACGGCTGAGTTAATTCCTCAGCTATTGAACCAAGGTTACAACTTTGTTAGCATTGACCAGCTATGGCAGGAAAATTAGTAGTTTTGTTGATTGACTTACGGTGTTCTCACTCACTGCACCGTAAACTCCTATAACAACTGCTTTGCTAGACCCTTCCGGTTTTCCATCTCATTACTCCTGTAGTGAACTAATTAATCCAATTACCGACTTTATATACTTCATATAGATTAGACTATCCAGTTAAACGCTATATGTAGTGCTCAGCTAATCTGATCAATTTTAAAAACAATGAGCAAACCGTAAAAATTAAAATTAGAAATTAAAATAATGATCAACCGAAAGCTCCATCGGACGAGGAGACTTGCTTCCCCTACGCAATGTTCCCATCGTCTTTATCTGGAGTATTTCCGATGCCCTGGTTCACCATTCCCTTACGGAGGAATACCGAATTAGGAGCTGGTTAAATAAACTTACTTGGCAGTACTTTCACTTAGGGTGTTACTACATTGGCTAGGGTTATGTGTTACAAGAGTAATGCAAAATAATCATTACCTAGACCCAGAGCTTGTCAATGGTTATCATACAGGACAAGTTAATTAACCTAGTGAAGTCCAACTGTTGGGTTTTATAGAACATTAGTACTAAAATAGTGACTATATTATAGGCATAAGGGAAAGTGGGTACTTATTGCTACACTCTCAAAGCTTTTGACCAGATAAATAAGCTAAATCTTTCAGATAAACACTAGAGCAAAATTTTGTAAATAAGGCTACAATCAAAAAGTCTTCCCAAAATTCAGTATTAACACTTAAATGGATAGTAGATTCACTGCAAGTTAAGTCCAAGGAAATAGAGTCGATCTAATTCCTACCGCTGAAGCGATTCGACCCACCATAGGGTGCAACAAACAAGGTTCTCACTGACTAAGCTATCTTAAGTAGATCAACGGACATCATCTACTGGTCTGAAACTGAAGGAGCATGAGGAAAAAACATGACCCAGGCAAATGAATTACTCGCAACAATCGCTCAACCTCAGAGCGATTTAGAAGTCTTGATTGAGGATGACGTGAACCGAGATGATTTGGTGGACGCTCAACCGGACGAGGAAAATACTAAGCCTGGTAAGGGGCGATCTAACCGTCGCCGAACCCAAAGCAAAAAGAAGCACTATACAGAAGATTCAATTCGCCTCTATTTGCAGGAAATTGGCAGGATTCGTCTACTCAGAGCTGATGAAGAAATTGAATTAGCCCGTAAAATTGCTGATTTGTTGGAATTAGAACGAGTGCGGGAGCGCTTGTCTGAGCAGTTAGAGCGGGAACCTGGAGATCGGGAATGGGCAACAGAGGTCGATATGGAGTTGCCAGCTTTCCGTTACCGCTTACACGTCGGTCGGCGGGCTAAGGAAAAAATGGTACAGTCTAACCTCCGTTTGGTGGTTTCCATTGCCAAGAAATACATGAATCGAGGACTCTCATTCCAAGACTTGATTCAAGAAGGTTCTCTAGGTTTAATCCGGGCTGCGGAAAAATTTGACCACGAAAAAGGCTACAAGTTTTCCACCTATGCTACCTGGTGGATTCGTCAAGCTATTACTCGTGCCATTGCTGACCAGTCCCGGACTATCCGCTTACCCGTTCACCTTTATGAAACCATCTCGCGGATCAAGAAAACTACTAAACTCCTTTCTCAAGAAATGGGTCGCAAGCCCACAGAAGAGGAAATTGCAGATCGGATGGAAATGACCATCGAGAAGTTGCGATTCATTGCCAAATCAGCCCAACTTCCCATCTCCTTAGAAACACCTATTGGTAAAGAAGAAGACTCCCGCTTGGGAGACTTTATTGAAGCCGATGGTGAAACCCCAGAAGATCAGGTTTCCAAAAATCTACTCCGGGAAGACCTAGAAAGTGTGCTTGATACCCTGAGTCCCCGGGAACGTGATGTACTGCGTCTACGCTATGGATTAGATGATGGACGGATGAAGACTTTGGAAGAAATCGGCCAAATCTTCAACGTGACGCGGGAACGGATTCGGCAAATTGAAGCCAAAGCTCTTCGCAAACTACGCCATCCAAATCGCAATAGCATTCTCAAGGAATATATCCGATAGAAAACCCTGCTGCTTGATAGCAATCAGGGTTTTCTGTTATCGTTGCATCTAGTGGGTGGGGAATAGGGATTCATATGAAGTCTGGTTAATCACATATAATACGGTTGGTGTCATGCATGTTAATTGTCAATTGACTCCTAACAATTTTTAATTTTCAATTTTCAATTGGCTATCAACCAAACATGATAAGTATTCAAACAGACATTATATCGCATTCCTTACCCCAATTCTTATCCAGAAATCAGTTCCGGTGCGCTTTCCGTTTGAAGAATTAAATTACGGGGTCGCACCGTTTTGATATTTTAGCTGGTAAGTCCTAATCAATGATTCTGCGGGAAGTTTCCGGTTTGTCGTCGGATAACCCTTGTAGAATTGCCGTAACAGCCACAGAAGCTTGAGATTTGGGAGTCTGTGATCAAGACTAATGAAGCAATCATCGAGCTCAGAGCAATTGAAGTATCAAACAACAGTTAAGTTGTTCTTTCGTAAATGCATTGGCTGTAAGCAAAAGCGCTTTTGGGATTTTCCTGCAAAGCCAAAAGAGATACCTCCTCGTCAATTAACAATTGACGTGCTATACACGGATTCCGGCATCTGCAGGGAATTACCGGGTTAAATGTATCTGACATTCCGTAGAACAAACTATGGAATCAGCTAAAAACACATAATCAGCTAAAAACACATAAGAAAGCTGGAGTTCAACACTAGAACTCCAGCTATTTATTGAGATTGACAAATTTAACTAACTATTGGGAACTACATCAAGCCCAAGAAGTGTAGTACACCTTGACCAGTAATATATTCTGTGACTAAAGCAGCGATGAAGCCGATCATAGCTAGACGACCATTTAAGTTTTCTGCTTTAGACGTGAAACCGAACTTGGCTTCGTTAGACTCTTGATTGGACATGGTTCTTTGCTCCGCTAATTTACTCTGTGTAGCCCGTTTATATTAAAAAATGTAACAAATTATTGGCTAAATGTCAATTATCTGCATAGGCAAGCGGGATGAATTGTGTATAAAGTCTTAGTTGATCAATCATGTAAACTTATGTAAAGTATAATTTTCTGTTTTGATCATGATCTCTCGTCGCGCATTGCTCAGCAGTCTTTTGGCTAGCTTTATCGTTTTGCTAGCTTGGATAAATTTTGCCAACCCTGTCCATGCTCTCGGTGGCAAACAACCTCCTCTAAATCAACCCGCACCCGAGTTCACCCTACCAACCAATACTGGTAAGGGTTCGGTGTCCCTCTCCGATTATCACGGTAAGTGGGTCGTACTCTATTTCTACCCCAAAGACTTTACTAGTGGTTGCACCTTGGAAGCTAACAGATTTCAGCAAGATTTGCCCAAATATATGGAGAGAAATGCGCAGATCCTAGGGGTGAGTGTGGATGATGTCGATTCTCACGCGGAGTTTTGTGACTCAGAGGGTTTACATTTCCCACTTTTAGCTGACACCGATGGCTCTGTGAGCAAGGCTTATGGTTCTTGGCTAGGTATTATGTCCCTACGCCATACCTATATCATTGATCCAGAAGGCATTCTACGGGAAATATTCCTTGGTGTGATACCAGCAATTCATAGCCAGGAAGTACTGGCTCGTCTGGATAAGTTAATGTCTACTTCTTTCTGAGTTGATTTCCCACGTACGATTAAGCTTTAACAAGATTTATGCCCTGAGGAGGTCTAATCTCTGGTGTAATATCTCTGGTCTAATTTATATAGATAGAGTTTAACCAAATCAACTCATTTCTAGATATAGCTCTACATATAGCTTGAGTGCCTAAGTCCTATTTAAGCATCCTTGAAGGAGGCTACTGAAAGTAGGCTGAGTACTGAAGCTGGATCATCAACAGTAGCGCTGCTTAGCTTAACATTGTCAATGATGAGTCCAGACTGAGTTTGATTACTCAATTCATTCACAACACCAAAGCCTAGGCTGTAGGTTCCAGCAGTAGTGAAGGTATGAGTAAATGCTTTAAATCCGGTTTGGTTGTAAAAGTTGTTCGGTGCTTGACTAAAGACCCCTAGGATTGGGTTAGCTAGTTCATAGACAATTTGGGACTTGGGAGAACTAAGGCAAAAGAAAGCGAAGTCGGCAACAATAGCCTCATCTCCCACGTCTTCATTGGTGAGAAAATTCCAATCAAAGGTTAAGGTATCACCAACACCAGGAGTAATCATTTGTTGGATAGCAGCACCTCTGACTACCTTGCTAGAAGTACCAAATATGCCAACGGTGTCTAAAATTTTCTGGGCAATACAATCGAGAGTTCCTGTGGACAGGTATAAAAACTCCTCTAGTTTAGAGGCTGATGGCGCTTTTGGCTGGCCTGTTCTGGTGACTTCGGTATTGCTAGTTCTTAGTAAAAGCTGCTTTTCTCCCTCTGTTGGAGTAATGCCAAAACTAGCTCTTTTGATCCCACCTGGTCCTAGCTTTTGCCAGCCTTTAAGTCCTTCTTCAAAGCCACCATTAACTAGTTTAACTGGTTGCTCAGCACTAGAAAAACTAGACGAGTCAACCAGATAGTTGATTTCTTTTCTTAAAGTGGACTGTTTTGGCATTTGAGACGTGGACATAAAATTAATTTTTCTAGAACGCTAAAGGTTGAAACGACGATGATTCCAGAAAAATCAGAGGCAATCTTAACTTTTGACATGAGCACCAACCGTATTAACACCCTGATTAATCTGATCAGTTTGATGATCGTCTAATGACTAATGAACGTATTGTGTAAATTTTTACACGGTTGTTTCCTTAAAAGTCAATGTATATAGGTAATCTTTACAAGATATTTATATTTGGATATTTATTCATTAAGTTTCCGAGAAGAAACAATTAACTATAACCTTTAAAAATTAAAATTAGAGTTTTGATTTGTCACTAAGCTTCCAATGTAAAGATTTTGTAAAGGAATCTGTTCAATTCAGGTTAATTCATTACTGTTCCAAAATCAGAGCAAAAGGAACAGCAAAGATTGTTCAGCTTTTTTAAAGTTTTCCTATTTATTTTTTATATTTAAAGTTTCGCTCAAGTTGTTTTAATATTTTATACATTTCCGGAAGCCGATTGTAGATGGCAGATATTTTTAGCCAGAGTTTGTTGGAAATAGCAGGATAGCCAGAAACTACACTTCCGGGTTCTACATCTTTGTGGATTCCCGATTTAGCGGTCACAATTGCTCCATCCCCAACTTTCACTTGATTCGCAATTCCTACCTGACCCGCCAGCAGCACTTGATTACCCACTTTCACTCCTCCAGATAATCCGACTTGGGCTGCCAAGGCACAGTTTTGTCCCACCAAAGAGCCGTGACCAATATGTACCAAATTATCTAATTTAGTGTTGCGTCCAATGCGGGTTTCCCCAACCGCTGGACGGTCAATAGTGCTGTTACAGCCAACTTCCACCCCATCTTCTAAGACCGTGTAGCCAGACTGTTGCATTTTATACCACCCTTGGGGGGTTGGCACAAAGCCAAACCCTTCAGCACCAATGACTGCACCACTATGAATCACACAATCGTTACCAATGCGGCTTCGTTCATGAATAGTGCAGTTGGCATGTAGAACAGTGCGATCGCCTATTTCTACTTCAGGATATAGTACTACATTAGGATGGATACAGACCTGATTGCCAATCTTTACCCCTGCTGAAATTATGACGAAAGGTCCAATATAGACATCTGTTCCTAACTGAGCATCTGGGTCAATCACTGCAGTGGGGTGGATCACTGGTGCTGGTTGAAAGGGTTGATAGAAACATGCGATCGCATGAGCAAATAGTAATCTCGGTTCAGATGTCCCTACCCAAGCAATACCTCTTTCTGTCGCTTTTGCCTGTAATGCTTCATCCAGGGACAAAATTAAGGCACTCGCCTGGGTTTTTTCCACCATGTGGGCAAACTTGGGTCCCTCAATATAACTGAGAGTGCCTGGGGTGGCTTGATCGATGGGAGCAACTCCGGTAATTTCAGGGTTAAGCTCTGTATCGCTATTCAGGCTATGGCACAAAGACGCTGTACTACCCAGGTGTTCTATTAAAAGACTAAATTTCATGGCTCGGAGATAGGTGGGAATGGAATTTCACTTCTGGAATGATAGGATAAGTTGGGGAGTAAGCACCATTACTATTGAGTCAGTTACATCGGATTCACAATGCCTTAGTTATCTTGGCTGTTCCTAGCCCTTAAGTTATTCCATCACTCCAATTGGCTTTGGATATTTTAGTCATTAGTCAACAAGTTCTTTAGTTTCATCCATAGATGGAACTAATTAAGACCTTGAACGTTTAATGACCAAAAAGATGGGTTTCAAGCCCCGTCCTTCGTTGGCCTTTGGCCACGCTACGCGAACGACGGCTTTCAAGTAATGTGCTAGAATATGCATAGTGGCCTAACACAGACAGGAAAAGTCGGTACTGTCATAATTTCACGAGCGTTTTGCGATGTTAGCACTTGAGGCGCGAAAAACCTCATTAAAAACGTATGGATCCGTGCCAGATCCCGAAAACCAGTAAAGCAAACTTTGAAAACAAAAGTACCGTGGGGTTAGAAGTTACCGTAAGAAGAGTGGAGCCTTAAGCAAAAAGTTTTAACCCTTTTACCCATAGCCGACTAACCATAAAGGCGACCCTCTGATAAGGTTTCGTCTCCGGCACACGGAAACTGAGGAAACTCAACGCTTAGGGAGACAAGCCCACGCTCGGTTAGTTAAATTAGGCTAGATGTTTGGTTTTTAACGGGCATTTGGCTTAAATATTGCCTTTGACGGATAGCTAATTTTAGCGATGCAGCGCGGTCTTGGGGGTTTCCCCCATGAGCGACTGCATCAAGACAAGGCATGTCGAGGAACTAAGAATCCCCGTTCTTACAGGACGGGGAGTGTCAATAACGACTAATCAATCATGTCTGGTGGTGCTAAAGCAAACTTAAGAACACTTTTGGGGTTTCTAGTGACGGCGGCACACCATCAGACTGTTCAGGATCTGGTGGACTAATATAAAGTAGTAAGTTGAGCAATATTGTGATAGTAAGTGCCTGAAAAACTTTCTTAAACACGAGCCACACTCCTCATTCCGAATATATAGTCTTGGTGAAACAATCGAAAACGATGCTACTTGACTGAGATACGAACTTTCTAAAAATTGATACACCCGTGAAGGTAATTAACTCTACCAGTTTATTTAAGCAACCATATAAGTGCCAAGTTATATGTTCCGCCTCAGTGACTGGCACAGTGCAAAGGGTTGCTCCTAAATAATTCTGTGTAATTTAATAGATTGGGGGTAGCCGAGATTAGAACCAAAGCAAGAGTTTGCTAGTCGCTACAATGTAAAGAAAAACCAATATAGCACCCACCTGGGGTCAGTACCCTACTCTTGCCTAGAGAGGACTCCCTCGCCTAGTCATGCAAGATAGCTGACCAGCCTAAGACCTGCGAAGTCTAGGTTATCGGCAAGGGTTAAAGTTCCTACCTTAGGATGGGATGCCAGTCCGAAGCTGATTAACTAGATCGTTAAACAGTCCTACTAGGGGTAAGACAGTGCCATCAGAAGAATGAAGAATGAAGAATGAGGAATGAAGAATTTAAAATTCTAAATTCTAAATTCTAAATTCTACATTCTGACAGGATAGTACCGACCGATAACAAGCCGCGAGGCAAACATGAGGTTCTGCTTCGATAGGCTATGAAGGCTGTTAACAGGAACGGGTATGAACTGCATCTGTTCTCCCCACATTCATCCAAGGGGGTTTTAACCGCCCTTTGTGTTCGTTTTTTCTCCCCAGTTGCCCATACACGGGGTTTACAAATTTCACGCTTATTTTTTATGATTCCTACAGTTATCGAGCAATCAGGTCGTGGTGAACGTGCCTTTGACATTTACTCTCGTTTGTTGCGAGAGCGCATTGTATTCCTCGGACAACAGATTGATTCTGACTTAGCTAACTTAGTGGTTGCCCAATTACTCTTTCTAGAAGCTGATGACCAGGAAAAAGATATTTACCTGTACATCAACTCTCCCGGTGGTTCAGTGACTGCGGGCATGGGCATTTTCGATACGATGAATCAAGTTGGTCCGGACGTTTGCACTATCTGTGTTGGACTAGCAGCTAGTATGGGGGCTTTCTTACTCAGTGCTGGTGCTAAGGGTAAACGCATGAGCTTGCCCCACTCCCGGATTATGATTCATCAGCCACTGGGGGGAGCACAGGGACAGGCAAGCGATATAGAAATCCAAGCAAAAGAAATCCTCTACCACAAGCAGCAGCTGAACAAGTATTTAGCAGAACATACCGGTCAGCCACTGGAAAGGATTCAGGAGGATACCGAGCGGGATTTCTTCATGTCAGCGAATGAGGCTAAGGACTATGGTTTAATCGACCAGGTCATTGAGCGACGTCCCATAGCAACCCCTTTCCCAACAAAGTAATTCCCAAAAAACTAACCCAACAAACTAATTAGTGAGTTCAGACCAAGGCAAAAGTGATGCATGCCAATGACTAATGACTAATGATTAAAACATGGACATTGTAGAAAGCCTGAAAATGGCGGTCACGATGCTGGTTGCTAACAAACGGCGTAGTAGCTTGACCATGTTGGGATTATCATTGGCAATGCTTCGGTAATTGCCGTGGTCAGGATTGGGGAAGGTGCTCAGAAGCTTGTAACAGAATAGTTTGAGACTCTAGAGCCAAATGTAATGTTTGTGCTGCTGGGGTCTCGCCAAGCTCGCCGGACTAAATTTGAGTTACCTAAGATGTTAGTTTGGAGAGACGCTAAAGCGATCGCTAACCAAGTCCGGACTATTGCTGAAGTGACTCCCGAAATTAACAATCGGCAGTTAATCACCTACCGCAACCGAAATAGTAATTCCCAGGTTATGAGAACTACTCGGGAGTTTCTTTCAGTTCGTAGCTTTGAGGTAGCCAAGGGGCGATTTATTTCGGAACTAGACCTGAAGTGGAACAATCGGTTGGTGAGCGATTGAAAATCTATTGCGGCTTAGGCACAAAATTAATGGTGAAGATAATTTTGGTGTCCAAAGCCAGAAAGATGTCTTGGAAATTGTCAATACCTTCACAGGAGCATTGACGCTGATGTTGGCAGCGCTGATGTTGGCAGCGATTGCTGGTATTTCCCTACTAGTTGGCGGTATTAGTGTGATAAATATGATGTTAACCTGAGTTCGATGACAGAAATTCAGAAGTGTTGACTCCAATCCATGAGACCGTAGTCAGGAGTTAGGATAATAATTCAGAATTATTGGTTATAATACAGAATTTAACGCCGTTAAAAAACCTATTTTATCCGAAAAAATTTCTTTTATCAATGATTATGACTCATGGCTTCTGGCTCGAAGCTCCTTCAAGCTACCAACACCTGAGTTCTATCGAAGTCACGTTGAACAGTTAAGAGTATGAGACAATTTTAGCCATAAGCAATCTTGGTTTTCTGGTAATAGGAGACTAATTGCAAATCTATCCATGTGTTACATAAGACTGGGGAAGGATCAGCTAAGCAAAGCGATGCCAAATAAAACCACACCAAATAAAACCACAATCAAACCAGTATCCGTGCAGAAGCAGTTTCCCTTGACTACTGTAGGGGCACTTGTTGTCAATCCTAGTAGAAGAGTCTTAATTGTCAAAACTACTAAGTGGAAGGGTTTATGGGGTGTACCGGGAGGTAAAGTAGAATGGGGCGAAACGCTAGAATCGGCACTCCTAAGGGAGTTTCGAGAAGAAGTTGGTCTAGAGTTAACCCAAGTGAGCTTTGGGTTGTTACAAGAAGCGGTGCTAGACTCTAACTTTGTCCGAGAAGCCCATTTCATTATGGTCAACTACTATGCATTCTCTGCTAGGGAAACGATAACCCCCAACGAAGAAATTGAGGAATGGGTATGGGTTACTCCGCAACAGGCAATGGAGTATCCCCTCAATACCTATACTCGCGTGTTGATTGAGGATTATCTGCAAAGGCAATTACTTGGGAAAACCTACTAGCGAAGTATCAGACAACAACTTAACTCCAGAACAGTCTAGCTTTTGAACCAGTTGGAAAATACTCTGTCCCGAGACTGGTTCTACCCAATCAGGAGCAATTTCTACCAAGGGCACTAGCACAAAAGCTCTCTGTCTCATACGCGGGTGAGGGATTTGGAGCTCAGGTGTCTGTAGAATCAAATCATCAAATAAAAGTAAATCTAGGTCTAGGGTTCGTGGTCCCCAATGTTCCTGACGGACTCTACCAAACTCTTGTTCAATTCTTAGCAGAGTCTCTAGCAATTTCTGGGGACTTAGTTCCACCTCCAAAAGGGCACAACCATTGAGATAATCAGGTTGTGGCGGTCCAACTGGTGCAGTTTTATACCAACTAGAGCACAATTTTACGGTAACGCCTAGGGTTTGGTCGAGTTTTCTGAGGGCAGCTTCTAGGATGGCACGAGAGTCACCCAGGTTACTGCCAAGAGCGATCGCGCTCAATGAAAGCTTTGTGGTTACCAATTTTCCTGAATTATAGACCATCGACCTTCATCGGTTAACACAGCAGCTTTAGACCACGCCTCAATGGGACTGAGTATCACTTATCTTGCATTCACGAGAAGATTCACCCTTCCCAAAGTGGTTTAACCCATTACCTGTTCTATTGTATGGGGGTTTTTGAGACTCCCCATGCCTAGAAGGCAGGGGATTCTAGTTTCAACCACGTTTCTTGCAACGCCGTTACGCGAAGCGTCTGTTGGTGTGTTCATTCCTTTTTCTTGTTACTCAATGATGCTTGGGACCATAAACTTCACGAGCTTTTTTCCTACCCGATGATCCCTTCTTCTTTTTGTGAATTTTGCGTTGGGAGCCTTTAATATCTTTCTCGGCTGTCTTATGGCTGTTCAGGTCTTTGGAAAATCCATATTCACTACATAATCGAGTATTGTACGTGGTGTTGCTTTTTCTTAGCAACACCGGGATTGTCGAGCCAGTATCTAAGTACTTTATTGCGCACAAATTGAGATGTCCGAATAGCTTCATCTATTGCTTTAGCTTGAGTTTTTTTGACTACAGCCTTGTATGCCAGTACTAACATGCTTGCTTTACCTCCTTGTTTGTGTTAACTTACTCATGATATAGCTTCTGGACTTCACAGTGCGGAAGGTAGATTAGAAACTTGGGGCTTGTGCCCTCCTGTTTTTGGTCAGAGAGTTTGTTTTCTGGTTTGATAATAGAAATCATCTAAGTAACACCATGGACTTAAGGGGAAAAGTGGCCCTTATAACTGGGGGGGGCATTCGGGTAGGACGTGCTCTTGTTATCGCTCTTGCTAAAGCTGGGTGCGATGTCTTTATTCATTACGGACGCTCTGCTGATGCAGCTGCTGAAGTCAAAGCCGAAGCAGAGTCCTTGGGAGTGCGAGCTATTACCTACTCCGCTAATCTCGCCGACCCCGTGGCCACAGACACTATTATCCCTCAAGCAGTTGAAACCTTTGGAAAAATCGACATCCTGATTAATAGCGCTTCTATCTTCCCAGAAGAAGATCTATTTGCCCAGACTGATGTCGCTCTGTGGGATAAAATTTTTGCCATTAACCTTCGTGCCCCCTTCCAACTCAGTCAAGGGTTTGCCAAGCAACTTCCCCAAAATAGGAATGGCAAAATTATTAATATTAACGATGCTGGTATTGCCAAGCCAGATACTAACCATTTTGCCTATCGAATTACCAAACGGGGATTGTGGGATATGACAAAAATTATGGCATTGGAATTAGCCCCCCGCATTACAGTAAATGGTTTAGCGCTGGGACAAATTCTCGAACCTCCAGGTGACCCAGACCCTCAAGCCTTTATGGAAAATTATGCCCGTAAGTTTATTCCATTAAAAATCCCTGGAAATACCAAAGTAGTGACGGACAGCGCCCTGTTTTTACTTGAACAAGATTTTCTAACGGGTAGCACGATTACGCTGGATGGTGGTCAATATATTTAGTATATAGCGGTTTTTAACCTAGTAAGGTACAAGTTTTTGGGTTTATAGGGAGCAGGGAGCAGGGAGCAGGGAGCAGGGAGCAGGGAGCAGGGAGCAGGGAGCAGGGAGCAGGGAGCAGGGAGCAGGGAGCAGGGAGCAGGGAGCAGGGAGCAGGGAGCAGGGAGCAGTAAAGTCAGAAGAAAGAAAAGGTAAAAAATCCTGTGTACCTCATTAGGCTAAAAACCGCTATATTTAGTCAAATAGCTGGCGGGGTGATCGCCTCTGTATTTTTTAAGGTATTTTTCACCATAGTCACTTTCTCAGTGAGTTGGGGTGGCAGAAATTTTTAAGGGGATGGCACCTGAACTTTATCGGGAAAATAGATGATTCCGTTTTATCCATAATGACTGATACAATTACTGATAAAGTTATGGAAAAATTTCTGAACCATCTTAACTATAAAATCCTATTAAAATATATAATATTTCCCGCGATTGCGTCTGGGTTTGTCAAGCTTCCCCATTGCATTGAGAATTAGGAATTGAGAAATTACAATTGTTCCATTTCCAATTCAGACTTGAGCCAGTCAGCATGTCCGTTCTCGGTCATATCGAGAAATTCCTCAAGATTTTGGCAGCGTCCCGACTGCATATACTGACGGAACACACGATTGAGGCGTAGATTTTGGGAGAACTCCTCTATGGCTGCGCTGCGGATATCTTCAGTAAGATCAAGTTCCCGAGCATCCAGCAGTGCCAGAATTTTATGATAGGCTAGCTCGGCAGTTTCAAAAGCTGTCGCTGATTGCGTGATAGAATTATGACGCTTGTAGTATTGGTAAAGGGGCTGAGGATGGATTGCTATCTTTCCAACTCGGCTTAACAGCTCAAGATTGAACATAACGTCGGCAGCAAAGGGAACTTTAGTCCAACCTCGACCCAAAAATTTCCGGCGGAAAACTGGGAAAAAAGGCACACGAGGTTTGAGGATGTCGTCCGCCGTAGCAAAGGTAAGCGTGGTGCGATCGCGGAATGGACACTTGTACATAATTAGGTCAGTGTTGTACACGCCAGTGTTGTCGATTGCAGCACCATAGGTCATGGCCAGAGGAACCATTTCTGCTAGACGGTTTGGTTCATAGGCATCATCAGCATCTAGGTTGGCAATCACCTCCCCAGTAGAAATTGCTACCGCCGTGTTGCGGGCGGGACCTTCTCCACTGCCACACCCCCCTGTAAATGCTTGTTTCAATCGCGGATCGTTAATACCTTGGCGAGATAGTAAGGATAAGTAGTCTACTCCATCGTCCGAACCAATCACCACCTCCCAGTTTGAATAAGTCTGTGCTATAAGGCTTTTGATAGCTTGCGCGATTGTATTTTCGGCTTGGTATGCTGGAATGATAATGCTGACTAGGGGTTTATTTTTCTCAGGCATAGTTCTCTGACTCTATCGAAATCGAATCGCTGAAAAGATTAAGGTTTATAGCTGGTTCCTTATTAATTATCACTATTAATTATCAGATCAATTATCTTAATTATCAGATCAATTATCTCTTCTGAGAGAACTTTCATGCCATTGCCCCAGAACCAAGTTGGATAAGGTGGTCAAGAGTACAAAAATCAAGATACCTAGACTACTAATCATAAACAAAGCAGCAAACATCCGGGGAATTTCGAGATTGTAGCCAGCAATTAGCATTTGATAAGCAATTCCTGAATTAGCACCGCCTGTACCGGCAACAAACTCAGCTACTACTGCTCCGATTAAGGCTAATCCACCACTAATACGTAATGCAGCTAAAAAATAGGGTAAAGCACTTGGTAATCGCAGATACAGCATTGTCTGCCAGCGAGATGCTTTGTAAAGCCGGAACAGGTCACTTAAGTTGGAATCGATACTATTTAAACCAAACGTCGTATTAGAAATAATCGGGAAGAATGCTACAATCCAAGCACAAATTACCAAAGCAGCGAAGGTATTGTTCCTCAGCCAAATAATAATTAAAGGCGCGATCGCAGCAATAGGCATTGTTTGCAGAACTACTGCATAGGGATATAAGCTTTTTTCAATCCACTTACTCTGAGCCATTAACATGGCAATTAGCAAGCCTGAAACTGCTGCTGTTATAAAGGCCGCTACAGTGATTTTTATGGTGATCAGCAATGGCTGAAATAAACTGTTCCAGTCCCTAATTAATACCTTGATAATTAGCAAAGGACCTGGTAATATGTAGGAGGGCGTACTAGTCACTCGAACAGATATATCCCACACCATCAACACCAGGATTCCCACTGCCACAGGGGCTATAATATCGATAGATAGCAAATGGTTCAGTTTTAGCTTTGCCAGAACGAATGCTTTATTTTTTTTCATAAATAAAATTATTAGATACCGTTTAATATAGCTGTAAAATTGCTGTAAAATTTATATTCATATTTTTGATAATCATAATTTATCAGTTATGTCTAAATAATAATTTATAAATTATCACTCATAATTCATCCCTTTTGACAACTGCTCAGCCACCTTCTGACAATATTTTGTATAAACTAAGGATGTACGAAACTGTTCGTTACGTGGTGATGGTTCATCAATAGTTATATCCGCCACTACTCGACCTGGACGAGCTGCCATTACTACCACCCGATTGGATAGATATACGGCTTCATAAATATTGTGAGTCACAAAAACCACAGTCCAGTGTTTTTTACTCCACAAATCAAGTAACTCCAGGTTAAGCTTAGTACGAGTGATATCATCCAAGGCTCCAAAGGGCTCATCCATCAGCAATACCTTGGGAGAAGTAACAAGAGCTCTGGCAATAGAGACTCGCATTTTCATGCCACCGGATAGTTGACGGGGATAGGATTGGGCAAAACTTTCCAGTCCAACTAATTGGAGCGCTTCTTTAATAGCATGATCAGCAACTTTTTTAGAGACCCTAGCCAATTTAAGAGGCAAACGAACATTTCCCATTACCGTTGCCCAAGGCATTAGTGCTGCTTCTTGGAAGACAAAAGCTATCTCCTTTTGGTGGGCGCGATCGCTCCATTCTATGTTTCCCGAACTCATAGTGCTTAGTCCAGCAATGATGCGTAGCAGGGTACTCTTACCACATCCCGATGGTCCTACCAGACTGATGAATTCGGACTTATTGATGTTGAGATTTAGGTCTTTTAGCGCTACAGTACCATTGTCAAAAGTTTTGTTGACATGGGTAAGAGAAATAGCTGGTTTTTGGTTCATCTATTGTCAGTTAGTAGCAATAGACTTCTTGCAGAAGTCGGTAACAGGTAACAGCGGAAAAAAATTTATAAAAACAGTATCATAAAACTACTTTTGCAAGAGGTCTAATCAGTGATTAGCAATCCGTTAATAATAGTTAAAATTATCCACTAGCTAGATATAAATTAATGTCTAATAACAATATCTAATAAATTTGAGGTTAACATGTCTATAAATAATATATTCGGCATTTTACTTTTTTTTTAATAAGCTGTTATTTTGGTACTTAATTAAAGTAACTAATAAACTAAAATGTTGACTAACTTTTTGTATAAAAATTTACTCCTTTATTGACAAATGCTAAGGTGTAGGCTTGTTTGTAATCAGTCTTGGCATCAAGTACCCCAACGGTAACTAACTCATTGAACAAACTTTCCCAGCGTTCATCGGTCATTGCCCCAATGCCAAGTTTTTCAGCATCACCAGAGATGATAATACCATACTCTTGAAGCTTATCCAGACCATAGGCAATTAGGTCATCACTCATCTCTGGATTATCTTTTTTGATCAGCTCATTGGCTGGTTCGGGATTCTCTAGATAGCTATACCATCCTTTGATTGAGGCATCAACAAATCGCTGAACCAGGTCGGGGTTAGTTTCAACGAGTTTCTTCGTGGTTTCAATGGTGAAACTATAGGGATTGTAACCAGCATCTGCTAAGGGTAATATATTGGGCTTAAAGCCTCCTTGTTTTTCTATAATGTAAGGTTCAGAGGTCAAAATTCCCTGTTGGGCTGAATTTTTATCTACTAAGAAAGGGCTAACATTAAAGTTATAGGGGCGTTTCTGGTCATCTGTAAAACCGTATTTTGCCTTGAGTAGGGGCCAATAGGTTGTGATGGCTCCAGGAGCAACAAAAATCGGTTTACCTTTTAATTGTGCTAGAGAGTCATTGCCTACCCCTGGATGAGCCAAGAGAATTCGTATTCCTTTTTGGAAGATACTTGCTACAGTCATTTTGGGAATACCTTGTTGCACTGCTTTGATAGCATCAACAGCCTGTCCCATACTTAAATCAACTACTCCTCCCAGTAATAATTGGGTAGGATTGCTCTGAGGACCTGTTGGTTGTATAGTAACATCTAGGTCATAATTTTGATAAATGCCAGTAGCAACAGCCTGATAAAAACCACCGTACTCTGCTTCAGCTTTCCAGCCCAGAGCAAATTTTATTTTATCTAATTTACCTTTTTTTTCTGTAGTTAATGGTGTAGAGGTTTGATTATTACAAGCTGCCAAAACACTACTACCAAGAGTGATGGAGCTAAGTTTAAGTAATTGGCGACGCTTAATTTTATAGATTTCTTTCATATAAAACTTCAACCGGCTAGAGCAGTAATTGAGATGATCTGGTTGTGGTGGTTTGAAATGGTGCAGCTTTAGGCAAACTAGAACGGTCTGGTAGGGAAAAACCTTGAATTTGGTCTAGGTTCGCGATTAGCAGCTTCTAAGATAGTGCGTAATTTACCTAAGTTACTACCGATAGCGATCGCACTAAGCTGTACTCACTAAGCAGTAATCACTAAGCTGTACTCACTAAGCTGGTACTTTGTACTTGCCATTTTTTCTAAGCTCACTATCACTTTGGCGTTTAAACCCCAACAAACACACTGATAGAAATAATACCATACTCGCTCTAATTAATAAAATATAATTATATAGCAATATAACAATATTACACTATTTATAGATTTTAAGCTAACACGCATCTAAATTGAATCTGTTCATCTTATGAAACAAACCATGAAACCCTCTCCCCACCTCCATTTCCCCATCTCCCCATCAGCCTCAACCCAAAAATTAAGTGCGTGACAGCTTAGGCAGGGGATTGAGGCAGGTTCTGGACGAAAGAGGGAGTTACAATGAACGTGACGCTTTTTTCTCACAGCCATGAGGAGTTATTAAGAAAATGGAAGTAAAACTGGTTTTAGTGGTACTAACAATTGCTTTTACTGCTTTGTGCCTGTTTTTTGGGACTAAGAACGGATTTTATGATTCAGACGATTATCACGGCAACGGCTCTGCACACTAAGCTTCCAGTATTTACCGCAAATTCTGGGTTTAAAGCCCCGTCCTTCTAGGACGGCTTTTAGTTGACACAACTATCGCGCTATAGTATAATCAGAGTGTAGGGTACAGGCTGAAAAACCGAACGCGCCCCGCGTCGCCTTTGGCGATGGCTGAGCCGGGAGAGAGACCCGTAACTTATTGACCTAAAAGTACTAATGCCCGGAGGGTAGGGAAAGTCCTCCTTTCTTGATGCAGTCGCTCATGGGGGAAACCCCCAAGACCGCGCTGCATCGCTAAAAACCCAATCATCAATTAGCAGTTGGTGTGTGAACCCGAGCATTGCACAGTTTAAGATTAAATGGTACGGCGGGGCACGCCGGAACCAGGTGAAACAGAGGAGAAACGGACTTCATAAGGCACTTCTCAATCTTGTTGCTAAACGCCCAAGGAGATCAGCCCGCTGGGTCTTTTGTGAACTAAACTAAAGTCTTGGTCTTGACGGGATTTCGGTTTAGACATTGCCCGGTTTCTGACAGAGTCAGGGATTAGGAGACAAAGGTTTAAGGCCGATCGTGGATCTGGGAATCCCCTTCCTTCCAGGGCGGGGAGTGTCAATTTAGCTGTCAGCTGCTGAGCTTTCAAAAAGCCTTCATCGTTTAGCCTTGGAAAAACCCATGCATCTAGCATCAAAGCAGAGGCTAAAGGCTAGATGCTGACCGAAGAGCGGGGAGTGTAAGGGGGCTCACGGGGGTTTTCCCAACCAAGCCCCTGCCTTCTAGGGATGGGGAGTGTCAAAAAATTAAAATCCTCACTTAGAGGTTAGAGGAACTTCGCCAGTCCATCCCTACTTAACTCCCTACTGTGGTGATGTTGTTGGCAGCCCTTATCCCCTCTTGACTCTGACCTCGAAAGAAGGGAAACTAGTTGAGAACTACCCACACCCACCCTAAGGGGTAGGGTGTGGGATTTTCATAGACTCCAGAGTGACCTATAGGGTATATCCAGCATACAAACCCCTCTAAATTCGTACGGAGTGACAACTCTACCACGTTTGTTTTGACTGGGGAAGAATCCGTTGAATTTTCCGTTCAAGGAAGATACAGCCAACGGAAAAATAGTTTCACCTTATTTTCCGTTGGCGATCACCCATTCTGTCTGCCTCTTCCAAGGCTTAATCATTCACCCTTCCCTGATTAGTAAGACGTGGGTTAACGGAGCCAGATTAGCTAAAATTTAAGTTGAAGCTCATGAGCAATCAACGCCCAGTAGCATCCTCTGATCAGGATGACCGATTAACCTGCTTTCCTTACGGTGTTGGTCATGGTGCAGAAGGGATCTGTTTGTTGGTGCAGATGGGACCACACCGCATTCTCCTTGATTGTGGATTAGAAGACATTTCCCCCCTACAGATCGATGGGATACCACCAGCAGATTTAGTCCTGTGTAGCCACGCTCACTCAGACCATACTCAGGGATTGCTGGCTCTTCACCAAACTTTTCCACAATTACCAATTTACGCCAGTGAGGTAACGACTCAACTATTACTACTCAACTGGCCGGAACTGCCTCCTGAAGATATTCCCCCATTTTGTCAAGCTCTGCCGTGGGCTACCCCTGTAGAATTCTGCGAGGGACTCACTGCTCAATTGTTCCCAGCTGGACACTTGCCAGGAGCAGCAGCATTTTTACTAACTTACACCACTCGCCATCGAACTTACCGACTGCTTTACACCGGTGATTTTTTCCTGTCGAACTCACGGCTGGTGGAGGGATTATCCCTTGAATCGCTCAGGGGGACACAGCCGGATGTGGTAATTGTAGAAGGCAGTTATGGTACTGCTCGACATCCCCATCGGCGGCAACAAGAAAATCAACTAGTAGAGCGTATTGAGCAGGCAATTGCTACCAATAACTCAGTGCTGTTACCAGTGCCTACCTTAGGTCTAGGTCAAGAAATCCTCATGCTCCTGCGCTCTCATCACCACTTTACAGGACGCGACCTGGATATTTGGGTCAATGGAACGGTGGCTGCTGGTTGTAATGCTTACTTAGAACTGCTGTCTCACTTTCCCACCTCAGTACAAAATTTTGCCCGACATCAAGCCTTGTTTTGGGATGAGCGGGTACGTCCTCGGGTGCGGCGGTTAGATCCCCAGCACCGAGATGCTATCGGTAAATCTCCCTGTATTATCCTCACTGACTTAAACATGGATTGGAGGGAGTACTGGCAGCAAGAGAACCCTTCTTGGGTTGTCCTGCAACCGGAACATCTTAAATCTTTGGATCCAATGGATGACTACGGATGGCTTAAGGTTGAAACTTATCTGCTGGCTCAACATGGGGATTGTCTGGGAACCACCCAGTTGATTCATAATCTTCGACCTCAACATGTGATTTTTGTTCACGGCTCCCCTACATACCTAGCTGATCTTGCCGGTTTGGAAGAGTTACAAAATCGATATCACCTCCATACGCCAGCAGCAGGAACACTGGTAGAACTTCCCATTGGTGATACCTTTATCAGACCAGCTCTACCAACGGAAACAAACTATGAAGGAGAGTTAAATGAATTAGATACACTTGTCTATATCACTCTTTCAAGGGCGATCGCAACGGATCCTCGTTGGCAAAATTTCGCTGATACTGGTTTAGTAGAAGCCCGCTGGCAAGGAGAAGAACTGGTCTTGCGGGGATTGTCACAACGAGAACTACTCAAACAAGGGGGCAGAGCCAAGATACCAATTAATATCGAGTGTTGTGGTAATTGTCTGTACCAAAGAGGGCAGCGCTGCTGGAATCCAGCGTCAGCTCTCTATGGTTTTAAAGTAACACTAGATGGATACTGTCCAGTTTTTGAACGGATAGAACCCCTTGAGTAACGAATAGTTAAGGGAAAATTGCTAGCTAGTTGTGAGTTATCAATTTTCCCTTAACAGTTGTCCATTAACAATGAACAATCTAGTCCTGATTTAAGTCTTGGGAGCGGGGGTGGATTTGTTCAGCCTCTGGACAATCATCAGAGACTATCGGATCAACATTACCTCGGAAAACAGAAGCTAGCTTGTGACTCACAGAGCCTATGCTTTCCAAGCGGACCATTTCTTCCCAGGAACTGATCTCATCCTCTTCGTCTGTTTCATAACGAATTGTGACTAAATCTCCCTCGATATCAACAATGCGGGCGCGTTCAATCCAACGTTGCTGATCCCGCAAGAAAACGCAGACCTCACGACCATCGCAGCAGAGTTGATAAATCTTGCGGTGTAGCATATTCGGCTTCTCCTGTTGCAGATAACTCTTGGTTTTACTGGTGAAGTAAGCGGTTGCGTTTCTTTAGAAACAACTTTATTTTGACATACTTCCCACGAATATAATTGGCGGGTTTCTCTCCATCCGGAACGATGATGAGATACAATCGAAGGCTAAAATAAACCTGAGCCACCAGAGTAGGAATACTCCAGATCCTTTTTTTGTTGGCTCTGGCGACTAAAATACCATTTACTTGAGTAGTCGAGCCGCCATAAGCAGCAAAAATGGATTCCAAGAATTTAAAGGATTAGCAGTAATTGTAGCTCACTCCTCGTATCCCCAGCCCTAAAGGGTAGGGGTTGGCTTGAAATCATTTTTGGTTAACTTAACATGGAATTAAGCGGGTTTGTCTATTCCTTGTTAAAGATTAAAATAGCTTAATAGTCTTTTATGTTCATTGCTTGAGAGTAAGGCATGCATTAGAAGCGAGTTTGAGTTGATCAACCCTGCTCGTGTGATTGATTACTTTTTTTATGCATTGTTTTTATGCATTGTCTTGATGCAGAACGCGAATTTGGGCAACCCCCTCAGGTCGGCGCTACATCCCTTAGTTGATTTAATTCAGTATCCTATATCTCCCGAACCCATTTCTGCTGCTTGCCAGCAATGGTGCTGTAGTCTTTCAGAGATGGTGTTTGGGGGTATGGTTACTCTATAGTTATTTGGAAACTTAGATTCCACTAGTATTGCTATCGATGGCAATGGAGTAAGAATCCGAAAACTCCCCCAAGTTAAACATAGGGGATTGTGAGCTAATGTTGCTCATGGGGTTAAAAACCGGGTACTAGCAAGGTTGACAGTAGGATTTTACTCACACGCTTTGTGGCTGTTTAAACACACTACTAACAAACTTGGCTCAAAAAGAGCTGTGGCGTTCCCCTTAGTCTTCTTAGCTGTGACACTCCCCGCCCGCTTATGAGCGGGGATTCTTAGTTCTACGACATGCCTTACAATTAGTTATCCAGCAAAGGCAATATTTAAGCCTAATACCCGTTTAAAAACGCGCATATCGAGCCTAATTTAACTAATCCCAGTGGGCTTATCTCCCTAAGCGTTGGGTCTCCCCCGTTCCCGTGTGCCCCACGGTACGTTTGTATTTCAATTTGCTATTTTACTGGTTTTCGGTATCCGTTAAGATCCATGCGTTTTGGCGAGGTTTTTCGCTCCTCGTGTACTAGTATCGCTTTACGTCGTTGTTTTTAAATTGGCAGTACCGACGAATCCTACCTGTACTAGGCTACATGTTTATTCTAACATACTCTACTTAAAAGCCGTCCTAGAAGGACGGGGCTTGAGACCCAAAATTTTTGGTCACCGACTTGGCTATCTATAGGATACAGCAGGAGAAACCCTACTGCTGATAAACATCGGCGTGGCTAAAGCCTTCTGGTTCAAGGAGCAAGCATTTTGGTAGGTGTCTACAGGTTCCACATACCCATCATTGTGACATACTAATCCCTGTACGTGCTTGGCACTAAGCATGAATTTGGGAAAAAAAACTGCCAACCTGCCAACCTGCCATCGGTCGCAGTCAGAGTCACTCAAAAATAGCCTCTTGCTGTGACTAAAAGTGGTCAGGCGCTCAATAGATAAAGCTGATTTTAAATCGTAAGGGAGAAAAGCCAGTGTTTGAGATCGTACGCAGTCAAGACCAATACGAAACTTACATTCTCACTGACCACAATGCCCAGTCTCGATTAGAAGTGGTTCCTGAACGGGGTGGCATTGTCACTCGGTGGAATATCCAAGGTCACGAGATTTTTTATCTTGATGCGGAACGCTTTAAAGATCCCAATCTGAGTGTACGGGGTGGCATTCCCATCCTCTTCCCCATCTGTGGAAACTTAGTTAATGATACTTATACATACCTTGGCAAAGACTATACTCTCAAACAACACGGCTTTGCCCGTAATTTGCCTTGGCAGGTGACTGATAGTGCAACGAATGACATGGCAGTGTTGACTCTCACCCTCAAGAGTAATGACCAAACTCGCTCTGTCTATCCGTTCGACTTCGAAGTTACCTTTACCTATCGATTAAAGGGCAACACCCTAGACATTGACCAGCGCTATACTAATCATTCCGCTGAACCGATGCCCTTTTCCACAGGTTTCCATCCCTACTTCTTGACGTCTGACAAAACTAAACTGGAGTTTGATATTCCTGCATCGGAGTATCAGGAGAAGCAAACTCAAGCAGTACATCCTTTCAGTGGCAGTTTTGATTTTAGCTGTGATGAAATTGATGTAGCGTTTGGGCAACTCAGTGATAAGACTGCCAGTGTTACTGATCCCGAACGGGGATTAGCGATCGCATTGACCTACACTGATGCTTACTCGACCTTGGTATTTTGGACAGTTCAAGGCAAGGACTTTTATTGCCTTGAACCTTGGAGTGCTCCCCGTAACGCTCTTAACACTGGGGAAAATTTAACTCACTTAGCTCCCGGAGAGAGTAGTGAGGCATCGGTGAGGCTAACGGCGAAATTTTTCTAAATTTCCCTAGACATTTCCTTATCAATGTGATATTATTAGTAAAGGTATGTTTGAAAAAAGCTTACCGGGTCGCTAACTCAATGGTAGAGTACTCGGCTTTTAACCGATTAGTTCCGGGTTCGAGTCCCGGGCGACCCATTTTTACTTAACTACTAGTTAGCCCTATATGTCTATCGATACGAATTCTAGGTACTAGGTAAGTATTAGGTACTAGGTATAAAATGAACAGTTGACCACCTCTGTGCTTTAAAAGGTATACTGCCTGGGCTTGTTGGAGCCCGCAAAGCCAACAAACCTTAAATTATTGCTCAAATCAGAAAGGTTAGGAGCTCTTCTCAAAACTCTTAGCAAAACTACCTATACTTTACTGTTTATCCAGATTTTTCCCAGGGGTGGTTGGGTAGTCTTTTAGAGATTTGGTAATCTTTGTCAAGTTTTATAGACTCAGCTTTGTCTAGATGATCTAATCAAGAAATTTGAATAAAAGCTGCAAAATATCTTAAGATTATCTAAAGAATTAACCTGTCTTGATGCAGTCGCTCATGGGGGAAACCCCCAAGACCGCACCGGTAGTCGCTCATGGGGGGAACCCCCAAGACCGCGCTACCTCGCTGCATCGCTGTCTAGAAGCAACTAGATTTACATGTCTGGACTGGCGATTCTGTTCACGAGTCACTAGGGAGTGTCAGACGTGAGGCTTCTCGCCGGAATAGCTAACAAACAAAGTTAGGAGGAATATAATATGGCACTTGTACCCATGCGGCTACTGTTGGATCACGCAGCTGAGAACGGCTACGGGATTCCAGCATACAACGTTAACAACATGGAACAAATCCTGTCTATCATGCAGGCTGCTGAAGAAGCGGATAGTCCGGTAATCTTACAAGCTTCTCGTGGTGCCCGCAAATATGCAGGTGAAAACTTCCTCCGCCATCTGGTCACAGCAGCGGTGGAATCCTACCCTCATATTCCCATTGCCATGCACCAAGACCATGGCAATAGCCCAGCCACCTGCTATTCGGCAATTCGTAACGGCTTCACCAGTGTGATGATGGATGGCTCCTTGGAAGCTGATGCTAAGACTCCAGCCAGCTTCGATTACAACGTCAGTGTTACTGCCGAAGTAGTAAAAGTTGCCCATGCTATCGGTGTTAGTGTTGAAGGGGAACTGGGTTGCCTAGGTTCACTCGAAACCGGTAAAGGTGACAAAGAAGATGGTCACGGATTTGAAGGAACTCTGACTCGCGACCAACTATTGACCGACCCCGACGAAGCAGTTGAATTTGTTGAGCGCACCCAAGTTGATGCTCTAGCTGTAGCTATTGGTACTAGCCACGGTGCTTACAAGTTCACCCGCAAGCCGACTGGAGAAATTCTTGCTATTAGTCGGATTGAAGAAATTCATAACCGTCTGCCTAACACTCACTTAGTGATGCACGGTTCTTCCTCTGTGCCTCAAGAGTGGCTTGACATGATCAACCAGTACGGTGGTTCTATTCCTGAAACCTATGGTGTACCCCTTGAAGAAATTCAAAAGGGTATTAAGAGCGGTGTCCGTAAGGTTAACATCGACACCGACAACCGCTTGGCTATCACTGCTGCTATCCGGGAAGCTGCTGCCAAAGATCCTTCTAACTTTGACCCCCGTCACTTCCTCAAGCCTTCTATCAAGTATATGAAGCAGGTTTGCTTGAAGCGTTACGAAGCCTTTGGTACTGCTGGTAATGCTAGCAAGATCAAGCAAGCGACTATCGATGTTTTTGCAACTAAGTATGCCAACGGTGAGTTAAGTGCTGTGGCGAAGAAGGCTGTAACTGCCTAGTTTTTCACGCTTCACAGGAAAATCATTGCTGTTTTGGTGAACCAAGAACAAGCAGAATTATTTGGGTAGCTGTTAAAGTTACCCAATTTTTTGTTATTAGTGATTAGTTATCTGAAAATTGCCTATTTTCAGACACTTACAGCTGTCTTTGATACTCTTCGAGAATATCGATTAGATCCATCTGACACTGCATGGGTAGCAAATCTGCTAGGGGAACTTGCCGTTTCCCACCACCTAGCTTGACCTGAATGCTTTGCAGGATTGGCATCATCTGGTCTTCTGTGATTGTATTAGTGTTATCGATTAGTAGGGGATAAAATTGTTCAGCCAAAGTGGTATGTAGATGGGCATCCCTAAGGTAGAGATGCCATTTGGCTACATCAATATATACTTTGTCGCCAATTTCAGCAGCGAGAGTTTCGATTGCTTCTGTAGAAGTTGGATTAGCCATGGTAATTAGCTGTTTCTAATTAATTACATGTTGGGATATCTAAGGAAGATTTAAAGTTAAAGGTTTAAAGTTGAAGGTGTAAAGTTTAAATTTTCCCTCAAAACAGTTTGCTCATCACCTTGTATTAAAAGACCGGAGTTTATTTGTTGGCTTTCTGTTAACCGTCAACAGTTAACCGTCAACAGTTAACCGTCAACAGTTAACCGTCAACAGTTAAGCGCCAACAGTCAAGAAAAAATCAATTACTACAATTATCTTGGGTGATTTCATCCTTGAGGGGATTCGGTTGGAGGTTCTTGAGTAGGCAGGGGAGTATAGTTTGCGATCGCAAATATATAAACCCCATGCCCTACTAAAATCAATCCCCACAGACCAGTAAACCAGTATGCCCAAGTCCATTGAGCATACTGTATAGTTTTGAAGAACCACACTCCGGAATTACAAGCAGCAAAAATTGCTACATGTACAGCAAAGTTCATGCGGTCATCTAGACGACGGTAGGCTGGATCACGTCGGTCAGGTTTACGAGGCCAACGAGGAGGCATAGATATTTGTCAGTTTTTAGTTGTGTAACGGCTTGGTCTGATACCGACCCTAGTCAGTTAATTTAATTCTAGAACCTAATGTTGGATTGAACATGATCCGAAGCAAACAGTTTGTTCCCTTAAATATTGCAGTCATGACGGTGTCGGATTCCCGTACCGAAGCCACGGATAAGTCGGGTAAGCTGCTAGTTGAGAGTTTAACCCAGGCAGGGCATCACTTAGCGGAAAAGGTTCTTGTTCCAGACAACATCTACAAAATCCGTGAGGTGGTTTCGCGATGGATTGCTGACGAATCTGTACAGGTAGTGTTGACTACAGGAGGAACTGGCGTTACAGGTCGAGATGGTACACCAGAAGCGATTCAACCTCTGCTGGATAAGGAAATCCAGGGCTTTGGTGAAATTTTCCGCATGATTTCCTACCAAGAGATTAAGACTTCTACTATCCAATCTCGTGCCCTGGCTGGTGTGGCTAACGCAACATACATCTTTTGTCTGCCAGGATCTTCTGGAGCTTGTCGGACAGGTTGGGAGCAGATTATCAAAGCTCAGCTCGATTTGGGCAATTCCCCCTGTAATCTGGTGGAACTGATGCCACGTTTGCGAGAAACCTAATCTTAGCAATGGGCTGAGATTTGGTAATCCCCGGATTTACCTCCGGTCTTACTCAACAGGCGAATCGATTCAATCGCGATAGACTTTTCCAAAGCTTTGGCCATATCGTAAAGGGTCAAAGCTGCAACAGAAACTGCTGTTAGTGCTTCCATTTCTACACCAGTTTCAGCTTTAGTAGTCACAGATGCCTGAATCTGATATCCCGGTAGTTGGGGGTCAGGTTCGATTTGAACTTCGAGCTTGTGTAGGGGCAAGGGATGACACAGAGGAATCAGTTGGGAAGTTTGCTTTGCTGCCATAATCCCAGCCAGCCTAGCGGTTCCTAAGACATCACCCTTGGGGGCATTACCAGCTTGGATGGTGTTGAAGGTTGTGGTTTTCATCCGTACCTGAGCAGCGGCTACTGCCTGACGTTTGCTAAGCTCTTTGCCAGAAACATCGACCATCTGAGCTTGACCTTGACTATCGAGATGGGATAACGATTGATTTCCACAAGAGTATTGCGACATTTTTGATCTATGTGTTATGATAAATAACTGTTGACCCACAAAAAAGTGGCAGCAGTTAAGGGCTTGTAGCTCAGTGGACTAGAGCACGTGGCTACGGACCACGGTGTCGGGGGTTCGAATCCCTCCTAGCCCGTTTCTTAAGCTAAGGCATTCTATTGTCTATAGCATATAAATCCCGTTCACGACCGATGGCAAATCTGAGGGAACGGGATAGATTTTTGTTGGACTTAGTCATAAAGATAATCAGTCCCAAAAATGCTATACCAGCACCACAGGAGAAAATTCCTCGATATCCTAAGAGGTCAGCGAAATAACCAAAGATCGGCCCAGCTAGGCCAATCCCTAAATCAAACCCACTAATGCAGACAGCGAATACCTGACCCCGTTCGTCAGCAGAGGAGCGGTCAGTCATCAAAGCAGTCATCATCGGTATGAATAGTCCAACGCCAGCTCCTTCTAGGAAAGCGGCTAGTAAAAATTCAACTCCCGTTTCAGCCTGGGAAATCATCAACATTGAGATGATATAGCAAACCACACTAGCGGTGATAAATACTCCTCGTCCATAGCGATCAGATGCCTGACCAGTTAACACACGAATCACAAAACTAGCGATCGCAGCAGCTGTGAAAAACAATCCTGGATTGAGATTAATACCAGTCTCTCGAATAAACAGAGAGACAAAGCTAACTTTTGTTCCAAATACTATACCGAACAACAGCATTACCAAAGCTGGAATTCCAAGAGCAGGGCTGGTTAACAACTGCCATAGTTTGACCAATAGCTGCCAAATCGAGTTTAACCAAGATTCTGATTGTTCCTGCTCAGGTGTAGCATGCCTGATTGGTTCACGAATCTGACTCCCTAACAGCACACCCAGCCCACCTAGAGCTGCAGACACTAAGAATAAAACCGTGTAGCTAACCTCTTGTTGTAGAAAACCCCCTAGCGCTGGTCCGAGACCTAAACCAATCGGTGTTGCCAAACTCATGTAACCAATTAACTCACCCCGCTTGTCAACAGGGGACAAATCGGTGACTAGAGCCAGATAACCGATGGTAAAGGCTGCAATACTGATGCCATGAAACATTCGAACCAGCATCAACAGGCTAATCGACTGGGTAAATAGATAGCCCAAAGGCGCTAGAGCTACAGCGCTAGTACCAATAATTACTACCAACTTGCGACTGCGCAGGTCTGCCATACGCCCCAGTGGGTTTCTAAACAGCAACAGACCAATGGCAAAGCAACCCATTACTAGCCCCACCTGTTGCTTGGTACCACCCAAGTCTTCAATATATTGCGGCAGGGTTGGCAACAAAGACGTTAAGCTTGACCAAAATAGCAGACCTACAGTAAATAAAATCAGCAAACTTTGGCGTTGCTGCCCTTCCAGGGTCTGAAAAACTTTCACGCGCTCTATAATCCTGAGAAAACTGGCACTTGAGATAGTTAGATAAAATCCGGTTGACTAATCATCATAGTCCTTCTCGGGTAATGAGTATTTGCGCTTTGGCTGATGGGTAATTGACAATTACCTGTAAGCCAAAGCGCGAACAGCCAAAAATCCGGGGAATATTTGGGAAGTAATTAACCGGACTTTATACTACTTCTTTAGTTTACTCTTCTTAACATTTTGCCCAGAGGCTTAGACAGGGTGATCGGGTGATGGGGTGATCAAGGTTGGGGGAAGAATCTCACGACCTATTATTGTTCACAAATTAATTAGGATGGCGATGCTCTGAAAGAGCCGCTACGCGAACGCAACAACAACTCAGGTCAAGCTTGGCTACTGGTAGTGCATAATGGAGCGCTCAATTTTATCACAAAAGTATTTCCGATACTATTTTATTTAACAGTTCACGAGCCTCTAATAATCGATTTTCTAGCCCAGTCTTTAGTATTCTCCAGGTAAGTCACCAACATTTTCCATTCCCTAGCTTCTTTTGTTAAATCCTTAACATTGCTTAGGTAGACTAAAGTAATGCGGCGCTCTTCGTTATCAGAACAAACCTCCAGAATGGTTTTGTATAGCTTTTGCCAATGCTCTAACCAGTTATCTTCAATGGGATCAAAAATTGCTTCGAACAAATTTCGCCATAACAACTCAATAGTTTTAATAGTTTTGAGATTTTCCTCGGTAGGCTTATCCCAGCCTACATGGCGCTGACGTAATACTTTAATAGGTGGGGGATTTTCACTCATAGACAGCAATTTACTATTCAGTCTTTGAAGCTACATTCCTAGAATTCCGTGACATACTCCCACACTGACCTTACAGGTTCAGTGTGGGCTTCTTGCCAACTCCACCCAACGGTTCGGATACTCGGCAAGCTTTATTAACGACACGGGATGCCCCTCCGCGCCGGAACAATACAAAAATTCGATTTTTCCGCTAGTTAAATAGCTGACAAACCAGCATTTAAGGCCTTTGGCCACGCTTCGCGAACGGCTTTGTTTATCAGTACATATATTATAGCAATTCCATACATACTCTGTGCAAAATTCATCCCACACCTATGCTGCGAATTAGGTGTGGGATGAATTTTGCCGGACAGCTAAATGCTGTCTTAACATCACAGTCTTACCACAGGTGCGAGCCGTGGCGAATTTAATTCTTAATGGGTCAAGGGCACCTAAAATCAAAAATTCCTCCTAGCTTAGCAAAGAATAGGAGGAATACTCGATTATTTGAGAGCTTCCGTGCTTGAGGCGGAGCTAACTAACGTTGCCAGAACCCCGTTAGTTTAAAACCTAGAGCCATTGAGCCTATGACCTATAACCATTGACCTAATTTAACGGTCTACTGACCCCATAATAATGTCAATACTACCGAGAATCGCCATAATATCGGCAACTTTGACTCCCCTGAGGATATGGGGCAGAATCTGTAAGTTATTGAAATCCGCTGGACGAATCTTCCAACGCCAAGGAAAGACATTATTATCACCAATAATGAAAATTCCTAGTTCTCCTTTACCAGACTCAAGACGGACATAGTGTTCGCCCTTGGGAATCTTGAAGGTAGGGGCAATTTTCTTGCCCACAAACTGATAATCGAAGTCGTTCCACTGGGATTTGCGACCCTCTGCCATCCGCTTGGCTTCTAGGTTTTCGTAAGGACCACCGGGAAGTCCTTTTAAGGCTTGACGGATAATCTTAACAGACTCCCGCATTTCCCTAATCCGCACCACATACCGGGCAAAACAATCACCCCCGGTTTCCCAGTGTACTTCCCAATCGAAGTCGTCGTAGCATTCGTAGTGGTCAACTTTGCGTAAGTCCCACTTGACTCCAGAACCTCGTAGCATCGGGCCAGAAAGTCCCCAGTTAATCGCTTCTTCCCGACTAATGGTACCGACACCTTCAACTCGACGGCGGAAGATAGGGTTGTTGGTGATTAACCGTTCGTACTCATCAACTTTAGGGTCAAAGTAGTCACAGAAGTCTTCGCACTTATCTATCCATCCATAGGGTAGGTCAACAGCAACTCCACCAATACGGAAGTAGTTGTTGTTAATTAACCGTTGTCCAGTGGCAGCTTCCCATAGGTCATAAATCATCTCCCTTTCCCGGAAGATGTAGAAGAATGGGGTTTGGGCACCCACATCTGCTAGGAATGGTCCAAGCCACAGCAGGTGATTGGCAATCCGATTCAACTCCAGCATGATCACACGGATGTAGCTGGCACGTTTGGGTACCGGAATATCTGCTAATTTCTCTGGGGCATTGACTGTAATTGCCTCGTTGAACATCCCTGCTGCATAGTCCCATCGGCTCACGTAAGGGACATACATAATGTTAGTGCGATTCTCGGCAATTTTCTCCATGCCTCGATGCAGGTAGCCAATTACCGGCTCACAATCTATCACATCCTCCCCATCCAGGGTGACAATTAAGCGGAGAACGCCGTGCATGGAGGGATGGTGGGGACCCATGTTGATCACCATGGGTTCGGTTCTGGTCTCGATCTTTGCCATATTTTGATTAATTGCCCCAACTATTAGCTGCTAGCTGTTAGCCGCTAGCTATTAGCTTACCAAAACAGAGGCAGGAAGGTGGCCTATCTTGTTAACTCTAACAATGCCAGCAAAATTTGATATTCTTAATTAAAACTGTTAATTCCTGTTTAAGCACCTTCTTTCCAATGCCTAGGTTAACGGGAATTGCTACGTAGAAGTTCGGTTCTACGATCCTTAAACTATCAGCAATCACATTACCATCATTATCAAAGGAGTTGATAGTTTGAATTACTGCACTAGCTGTGCATCGGGGGTGGATTGTGGTGCCAAGGTGGTTATTACCAAGTATAAGTGAAATTTTATCCCAAAAGGAATTAATTGGAAGCGATGACAAGGTTGCTGTTTCAGTAGAGCAAGCAACTGTGATTGAAACTTGTTCAGTAGGTACTAGCAGTCACAGGACAAGAGAAGGGGCTAACCCCAAGCATAGGGCAGAAGCAGCTAAAGCTCAACGGGAATGGCAAAGTGCGATCGCTACCTTGGAACAGTTGCTGTTGCCAGGGGTTTCAGGCAACCGATCAACAAGCCATAATCCCGAACACTCCTCGAAGCAAGGACTAATTCTAGCTGGTCCTGCTCCAGTCTTAAGTGATCGAGAGCTACTGGCAAGTTTCGAAACTGGGATTTTTACGAACGACGCCTTTAATCCCTGGGCTTTTATGCCCTTCCAGCTACCTCCAGCTCAACCTGAGACTACTCCATTTGTAGAAAATACGACCTACAGGTTACCCCTGTTTCCAGGAGACCCCTTAGCTAAGGAGCAGTTTTGTTTAGTTTTTACCAAAGACTTTAGCTTAGTCATGGTCTCTGGGGAAGACCAGTTTGGCCTTCCAGGCTTTCAATTCTCCTTTGACCCAGAGGATATCCAACGTGTTTGGGCATCACTGCGCCATAGACTATTACTGAGCAGTTCTCATCATCTGAGGCAGTTGGAAGCTTTAATCGAAAAATTTGTGCCAAAGCCCCCCGATTACCGCATTGTAATGAACTTTGGTCGTGGGCTTCTGAAGAATTTACCAGAACTGCCTTTAGTAGAACTGAGCCAGACTATACCGGTTACAATATCCGAGTCAACAATGGTTCAGCCAAGACCAAATCAGCATCAGAGGGATAGGGTCAAAACTGGTAGTCACTCACAAAATGGGTCTTCTAGTACACCCTTTGCCAAGAAACAGAAAGGAAGTGAGCCTAACTGGCAACGATTGGTGAAAAATGAAGCGCGAGGCTTTCCTAGAATCTCTGCTGTTCAGCCAAAAGAAAATTCTGAAGCTACACCTGACCTTGAGTTGCTCCGAGCTCTGACCCATGAAATCCGGACACCCCTAACTACAATTCACACCCTGACTAAACTACTGCTTAGACGTCGTGACTTACCTCCAGAAGTTATGCGGCGTATAGAAATTATTGACCATGAGTGTAGCGAACAAATCAACCGCATGGAGTTGATTTTCCGGGCAGTAGAATTAGAAACCACAGCAGCCAAGCAAACCCCTGTTAGCCTGACTTGTATATCTCTGGCTCGGGTTTTTCACAACAGCATCCCCCGCTGGCAAAAACAAGCACAGCGGCGTAATTTAACCCTAGATGTAGTCTTACCGCAACAGTTGCCAACAGTGGTCAGTCATCCCGCTTTGCTAGATCAGGTACTAACTGGCTTGATGGAAAATTTCACCCGGTCTATTCCAACAGGGGGTCATATCCAGTTACAGGTTACACCTGCTGGAAACCAGCTGAAGTTACAATTCCAGTCTCAGATTAATCGGGAAACAATCGCTGACGACCATTGCCCGACATTGAAGTCCCTTGGTCAGCTGCTGACTTTCCAGCCAGAAACGGGTAGTATCAGTTTGAATTTGAATGTGACCAAAAATCTATTCCAGGCGTTGGGTGGTAAACTAATTGTTAAGCAACGTCCCCAACAGGGTGAGGTGATGACAGTATTTTTACCGTTAGCTGACCTGGCTAAGACACCCCTGCCTGGGATTGGTTGACCATTACCTCAACGATTTTTTAAGTTTCAGAGGCAATTGGTAGCAACACTTTAAATTGGGAGCCTTGCCCAAATCGACTAACTACTGAAATCTTACCACCGCCCCGTTGTAATAACTGTTGCACAATGGTTAAACCTATCCCTGCACCAAGGTCTTCCCTTGGTGTTGACCTACCCCGATAAAAACTGTCAAAAATCTTAGGTATGTCACTTTCAGCAATGCCAATACCTGTATCACTAAATATTAGCTGAACATACTTGCCCTTACGAGTTGCCTGTACTCTAACCTTACCGCCAGAGGGAGTAAACTTTAAACTGTTGTGCAATATATTAATCACGATATGCCTCAAGCCAACCTCTGAAAACAAGACTGAGGGGAGATTGGCAGGAATGGTGTAGCCGAGCTGGATGCCTTTTTCTTGGGCGAGGGGTTGATAGGTGCTGACAATACCAGGAACAATCTCTGCTAGCTGCAACGGCAAAGTTTGATCAGTTTGGGGGTCACCCTCTAGCTGAACCAGTTCTAGTAATCCAGCCACTAAGGAATTTAAGCGATCGCATTCTTTATAAAGAAGCCCAATATAGCGTTGGCGTTGGGCGAGCTTCATTTGTGAGGCATCCAGCAGCTTCAGGGCAGTTTTCATGTTGGTTATGGGTGTCCGTAATTCCTGAGCCACTCGCTGAAGTATCTCATTACTCATATAAGGCTCCACCCTTGATAAGGAATTCTTCCCTACCACAACCGGCTCAGGAACTGCTGGGGGTGATGGGGGAGATTGGTTAATCTCTCCGATTGGCTGTGTTGCCAGGGTATCCTGAACAATTTCTTCTGTACGTTGTACTTGTTTAACCAACAACTGGGTTAGTAGTTTATGATTAGAGCTTTGAGGGGTAGCTAAAAGGGTTTCCCAATGGCTGCGTTGCTTTGCTGTAGTGGTTCCAATAACTGTGCTTAACCCCTCTAAAAACTGCCGAATTACTGATTGCTCAAGGGTAAAAACAGCTAACAAAGGTTGACTGAGTTCACTATCAGCTAAATTTTCCGATTTGGACAGCTCAGGCTGGCAAGCCACAATTAAACTACTATAGTTCTCACAGAGAATTAGTAAGAAATATTCCTGTTTTAGATGAGAGTCAGTCTCCAACTGTAGGGAAAACAGTTGAGAATCTCTGTTCAGGTTAACTACCTCTTTCCAGTTATCTCCTAAACAGTGGCACAGATAAATCGTTTTGGGTACATCAACGTGTTTTTGATACCGTTTTATTTCTCTGTGCCAGCCCTCACCCTGTGGCTTGACCCAAATTGTGGCTGAGATGTTTTGATCAATTAGCAGGTCAAAGGTGGCTGTGACTAGGGATTTGAGGGTGACAGGAGTGATTGTTAGAGACTCGGGAGAGGCAAGAGTCTCTAAAACCAGCTGGTAGAGAGACAATTCTGGATTAGGTGGCAGGTTCATCGAATTTTCGCGGCTGGATACCCCATCCCTCTATAGGGTGGGGAGGAAAGCCCCGCCTCCTTTTAGTAGTTGACAAGTAAGCCCGTGGAGCGTTTGAGTAATCGGACTTTCCGGGCTGAGAATTGTCCGATTCTTTTCCAGTTGCTATTGCTCACTGAAACTTGTGTTGCCGTATCGCCACTGATCCACCCTCGGTAGGTCTGACCCGCTTTTACAGCTTCCACGTAGTCGCCTTTACGGAAACCGTGGCGAGTGGTGGTTCCTCCGTACTTTCGGCGTTTACCGCCCTTGGAAAATTGGAGTAGGTGGAGTTGACGACGGCTAATTGGCGGTCGGGAAACCACGGCGAAAGGTGCAAGGGTGACCACCGCCACGGTGGGGGTCACGACTTTACCGTTGCGGTAGTACTGGGTCTTGACTTTTCGGAAGGGGAAGGATGCCAAGGCTATACCGTCGTTGGCGTGAGTCTCAGCCGTCTGACGACTCTTATCGGTCTTGTCTTTGGCTAACCCCAACCCTTTTCGTGCCATTGAGGTCTCCCATCCCATCTTTTGGGTGACGGGGACCGTGAATGTTGCCTCAAGGCGTTGGATGGATTGGTATTGCCCCACCATCACTGGAGAGAAAGCTTTTGTCCCTTTGGCTTTGACCACTTCATAGACGATCTGGCTAATGGGATAAAGCTCGAATAACTCACTGACCACACGAAACTCTAAATCACGGTTGGCTTTGATGGATGGGGGAAGCTTTTTGGCTAGCCGATTCTCAAAGCGCTTCTGTCTGTGAGCGCGTTGGTCGTAGGGAATTTTGCGGTTAATCCGACGGCTACGGCGAGTTCGCCGCATCATGCGTCGGGTATCCATCCGGTCTCTGACCTTGGGATAGGGGAGTACCAGATGACCCGTCCAGAGGGTGGCTTGGGCTGACTGGACAGCCAAGCCAGTGAACATTTTGCCGGGGTCAATCCCCACAGCAATCGACTGAGTTTCGTCGCCTGATGCTTCAGCTACTAGTTGAATCGCAAAGATGTCGAGGGCGTTAGGGTAGATGACAGCTTTACCTTCTTTAACCCAACGTCTCGCTCTAGAGGCTTTTGTCGGCATTAAGGGTTGTCCATTTGGTGAAATTACTGGGACTCGTAACATGGAGATAATCCTCACGAGTAAAGTGTTTGGGGGTTACCCGTCCCCTAGGTCACCTCATTCAATATGTCCTTTCTGCAAGCGACTGACAACACAGTCTTACAGTGGTACGGACTGGGGAAGTATCCGTACGTGCGTACCAGAATGAGGCTCGATGACCTAGTCAAACCTGGGAGAGTTAGTTGTCTCTCCAAGCCTCAACCTGGCCGTAGGCCACGCTACGCGAACAACGCAGTAGGTTGGGGTTATTGACTTAGGGTTAAAGGTGGTTTCGTTAAAGGTGGTTTGGTTAAAGCTTAAACGTTGACCTTCCATGTGATAATCTACAACCTGCCCGCTGAAATAACTGTCAACTTGCTAACCTATAACCTGTAACCTACTCATCAAAGCATCTCGGGCTTGCTCTCGGTCATCGAAGTGGATTTTTTCAGTACCCAGAATTTGATAATCTTCATGACCCTTACCAGCAATTAACACTCCGTCCCCTGGTTGTGCTTGCAAGATGGCAGTCCGAATGGCGGTAGCGCGATCGCAAATTACCATTGGTTCCACTGATTTAGGAATCCCCTCTAAAACATCCTCTAAGATGCTTTCTGGGTCTTCGGTGCGAGGGTTATCCGAGGTGACTACAGCAACATCAGCTAACTCAGCCGCTATTTTCCCCATCTTAGGACGCTTGGTGCGATCGCGATCACCACCACAGCCAAATACACAAATCATCTTGCCCTCAATAAAGGGTCGTGATGCCCTGAGTAAGTTTTCTAAACTATCTGGGGTGTGGGCATAATCGACAATCACACTAATATCTTGTTCCGGTTGAATTTGCACCCGTTCCATCCGCCCTGGCACTCCTGGAAATTGAGCCAACGCTGCTGCTACTGATTCTAAATCCAAACCCAGCTCTAAAACTGTTCCTACTGCTGCGAGCAAGTTAGACAGATTGTATTGACCCACTAGGGGCGAATTGAAGCTAACCTCTCCTACGGGAGTATGCATAATTCCTCTAACCCCTGTTGGATCGTAGCTTAAGTCCCTCGAAAAGAAGTCAGCCGATGAGTTTTGGATACTATAGCTCCAGACTTGCTCAGTTGGTAACTGTTGGATTAACCGCTCTCCATAGGAATCATCAGCATTAATAATTGCCCGGCCTTTGAGATAGTCAGCACTAAACAGCTTAGCTTTAGCGCTGAAGTAATCATCCATGTTCTGGTGATAGTCCAAATGGTCTTGGGTGAGATTGGTAAACACCGCCACCTCAAACGGACAGCCCTGGATTCGACCTTGTGCTAAGGCGTGAGAACTAACTTCCATCACTGCCATTTGGGCACCTGCTTTGACCGCTAAGTGGAGCTGTTGTTGCAATTCTACTGCAAATGGTGTAGTATAGCTTGCTGTTTGCTCAAAACCTGGCCAACGGGCATATAGGGTACCCAAAAGTGCTGTGGGGATAGGACATAAGCTATGAGCGAGCAGAAATTCAATCAGATGGGTAGTGGTAGTTTTGCCATTGGTACCAGTGACTCCAATCAGCCTTAGCTGCTGTGCTGGGTAGTCGTAGAAGGCTGCGGCGGTTTGAGCAGACACGGTGGTCATGTCATCGGCGGCAATTATACAAACTCCTGTTTCCCGTGAAAGTTCCTGGGGGGGATGTTTGGCAGCCGCTTGGGGAGAAATTATCGCTGCTACTGCCCCAGATGCGATCGCACTTTCCCAGAACTCTCCACCATCTACCCGAGTGCCTGGCATTCCGATAAATAAATCCCCCGGTTGGCAGGCGTGGGAATTGGTACAGATGCCTGTAACGGTTACATCAAGACCCTCGGGGCTAGGCATTTCCACACTATTGGCAATTTTGGCTAATAATTCCCTTAGCTTCATATCTATCCCACCAAACGACACTATAATATCTATCGAATCATCACAGCCACCAGTCAACCGTCAACCATCAAGCTTTAACAGTCAAACCGTCAACCGTCAATCTGATGTATCGCCTATTTTGACTCACTAACAGGGAAATATTTCCGTAACATTCGCTGCAATTGTTCAACGCTAGCACGAGGAGAGGGGCGAGGCAGGAGCTTTTCCTGACCACAGTGGTTGATACATAGTACTGGCACCTCATACTGATAGGATTGGAACCAATCATCTCGACTGGTAATGTCTCGAACCTCTAGTTTAAAGGTTAAGCCTTCAATCATCTCTAGCTTTTCAAGCAATCCCTCACAAAGATGGCAACCGGGTTTACTGTAAAGAATTAATTCCATCAGGCAAGTTAGTTGAAAATTGTTTATTTAGAAGGTAGTTTAGTAAAGTTAAGAGCAGCTTCGGCAAACACACCTGAAGAAACGTTAAAATGCTGGACAGCTACATTCGCCTTCATGGTACGTTTATTTGAACCAGCCCCATGTCCACAGACCTTCGCCTCGTCTCAGAAAACCGTTGCTTTGGCGGTACAGTAGGTTTTTACACTCATCACTCTCAGACTTGTAGGAGCGAGATGGGGTTTTCCGTATACCAACCCCCTCAGGCGAAAGTCCAATCCGTTCCAGTTCTATATTACCTTTCAGGTCTGACTTGTACAGAAGAGAACTTTATGGTAAAATCAGGTGCTCAGCGATTTGCTGCCAAGCATGGATTGATGCTGGTCGCTCCAGATACCAGCCCTCGGAATACAGGAATTGCAGGTGAGGACGATGAGTGGGACTTGGGGTCTGGTGCCGGTTTTTACGTAGATGCCACCCTTGAACCTTGGTCAGCTCACTACCAAATGTATAGCTACGTTGTCTACGAGTTACCGGAGGTAATTGCCCAACATTTCCCCGCGCAAGTGGAGAAACAAGGTATATTTGGTCATTCTATGGGCGGTCATGGCGCTTTGATTTGTGCCTTAAGGAACCCTAAGCAGTACCTATCCGTTTCTGCCTTTGCTCCCATTGCTGCTCCAATGCGCAGCCCCTGGGGTCAGAAGGCATTCACCAATTACCTCGGCACAGACCAAGATAAATGGCGAGCCTACGATGCCAGCGAACTGGTGCTGACAGCCAATTATAACCATACAATTTTGATTGACCAAGGCACCGCTGACCCCTTTTACGAGAAGCAGCAGTTGCTCCCTGAGGTGTTTGAGAAGGCTTGTGAAAAAGCAGATCAGCCCCTGACTTTCCGTCTCCAGGTCGGCTATAACCATGGTTACTATTTTATCGCCACCTTTATAAAAGACCATATCAGCCATCATGCTGAGGCTTTGTTGGATTGAAAAAATTGAGACAATCTCTTGATGCAATAGCGAGTGGGGGAAACCACGGCAGTCGCTGGGGGAACGGCAGTCGCTCATGGGGGAGACCACGGCAGTCGCTCATGGGGGAAACCACGGCAGTTGCTCATGGGGGGAACCCCCAAGACCGCACTGCCTCCCCAAGACCGCGCTGCCTCCCCAAGACCGCGCTGCCTCCCCAAGACCGCGCTGCCTTCCCAAGACCGCGCTGCATCGCTCCCAAGCTTGCTGAAAAAGTCGAGGTTGGAAGTGTGGACAATACTTCTGCTATTCAGGTTCATCAAAAACTCTAAAAAAACTGGTAATTTATCACTACTAAACCCAGTTTTATTTAACCATAAACTAGAATAATATACAGATTTGATAATAATCTGTTGTCAAAAAAATCCTCATTAACTAAGCGCATAAATGGTGTAAATACTAGTAAAATAAAAACAAATTAATGTCAACATCAGTACATTGAGGTTCTGAATATGGCTAATGAAGGTGAAATGTTGGCTTCAACTGTGAACCATCAGCAATGGGTTTGTACCGTTTGTGGCTATAACATGATTGGTGAAATGCCTGATGTCTGTCCGTTCTGTAGAGCACGCCATGACAAATTCGTTACTTGGGATGAGGCAGAGCAAACCTATCGAGTGACCCCACACCAGATAAATAACTACGTTACACAATTGATTTCTGTGCCTCGTCTTGGTATGGAGCATGCTGCTTATCGCATTGAAACCGATAGTGGTGCGGTCTGGATTGATTGTCCATCAGCATTCAATCGAGACTTGGAGCCAGTAGAAGCTATTTACTTTACCCATAAGGATTTCATGGGTGCATCCAACCAGTATCGTGATTTATGGGATGCTAAAGTTTATCTCCACGTTAACGATGCTGAGCATCCACTTGTCCAGCAATTTCCGATTGACAACAAAATTTATGGTGACTTCACCGAGCATGGTATTGAAGCTTTCTATATTGGTGGGCATACACCGGGGTTCATGATATATGTCTATGACAAGGTCTTGTTTATTTGTGACTACGCCTTCCCTCCAGGGTCTAGTATGCAATTAAACCCCTTTGGACCAAAAGATAAAACCCGTAAACGTGCATCACGGATACTAGATATTCTTTCCGAGAGATCCCTTGAGGTTGTATGTGGCTTCAACTTTTTTACTGACTTCGATAGCTGGCGTGAGGATTTCAAGCACCTACTTGATACAGCTAGATAAATTCAATAAGTGGCGTTGCTTAATCATTCCATTATTAAGCAACGCCGAAATTAAAACCATTAACTATCTAGGATTAATAGCAGCAATTATCGATTTTAATCTGTTATTCCACATTGCAAACAGCATTTTGTAACTAGCAACTTTGGTTATTAAGCTGTTGCGCATTTAAATTGGTTATTATTCAGTCTCTTGATGCAGTCGCTCATGGGGGTTTCCCCCAAGACCGTAATGGTGCGTTTTCCGTAGGCGAATTAAATTCGCCACGGGTCGCACCTCTGCATCGCTTTGAAAAAAAACCGTCAAACCCTCTCCCCTGCTCTCCTGCTCCCCTGCTGTCAAAACAATAGAATTTAAATGAAAACCAGCTTACCTGGCTTTGAGGACGGCAATATCCCAAACAGAAGACGTGAAGACCGATCTATGGGATCCCACTGGGTTTTTTAGAATTGTGAACAGTTAGAGGAATGAGTGATTAGAGATGCAACCAAGTAACCCTAACCAGTTTACCGAAAAAGCCTGGGAAGCGATCGCACACACCCAAGATGTTGCTAAAGCCGGACGCCAACAACAAATCGAAACGGAACACTTGATGAAGGCGATGCTGGATCAAGATGGACTCGCTACCAGTATTCTGAACAAAGCGGAAGTCTCTGTGCAAGGGGTAAGGGAAGCAACGGAATCTTTTATCAAAAAACAACCTAAGGTTTCTGGGAATAGCGACTCGGTTTACCTAGGACGCAGCATGAATAGCTTGCTAGACCGAGCAGAGTCCTATCGTAAAGAATACCAAGACGATTATATCTCGATTGAGCATCTGATCCTCGCTTATCTGAAAGATGACCGCTTTGGTAAGTCATTATTCCAGAAGTTTAAACTAGATGAAAATAGGCTTAAACTTACCATTGCTGACATTCGAGGGAATCAGAAAGTGACCGACCAAAATCCAGAGGGCAAATACCAAGCACTGGAAAAATATGGACGTGATCTGACAGAGGCGGCGCGGGAGGGAAAGCTTGACCCAGTTATTGGCAGAGATGATGAAATTCGGCGCACGATTCAAATTCTCTCGCGCCGTACTAAAAATAACCCAGTGCTGATGGGGGAACCTGGTGTTGGGAAAACTGCTATTGCTGAAGGCTTGGCACAACGGATTATAGCCGGTGATGTGCCTCAATCCCTCAAAGACCGACAATTGATTGCTCTGGATATGGGCGCATTGATTGCTGGGGCTAAGTTTCGGGGAGAATTTGAAGAACGCTTGAAAGCGGTACTAAAAGAAGTTACCGATTCCCAAGGCAAAATTATCCTGTTCATCGATGAAATCCATACCGTTGTCGGTGCTGGTGCTTCTCAAGGAGCAATGGATGCGGGAAATTTGCTCAAACCAATGTTATCACGGGGTGAATTGCGCTGTATCGGTGCTACTACTCTGGATGAGTACCGCAAGTACATTGAAAAAGATGCAGCACTCGAAAGACGCTTCCAGCAGGTCTATGTTGACCAACCTAGTGTAGCTGATACTATCTCGATTCTACGAGGTCTTAAAGAACGGTATGAAGTTCACCACGGGGTTAAAATTGCCGATAGTGCTTTAGTGGCAGCAGCTACTTTGTCTACTCGGTATATTAGCGATCGCTTTTTACCAGACAAAGCCATTGACTTAATGGATGAAGCGGCAGCACGGCTAAAAATGGAAATTACTTCCAAGCCAGAAGAACTCGATGAAATTGACCGCAAAATTATCCAGCTGGAAATGGAACGGTTGTCTTTACAAAAAGAAACTGATCTCGCCTCCATCGAAAGACTGGAAAGACTGGAAAAAGAACTGGCTGATCTAAAAGAAGAACAGCGTACTTTGAATGCCCAGTGGCAATCAGAAAAAGATGTGATTGACCGGATTCAGGGGATTAAGGAAGAGATTGATCGAGTTAACGTAGAAATTCAACAAGCAGAACGGGATTATGACCTCAACCGAGCCGCTAAGTTAAAATACGGCAAGTTAGCCGAGTTGCAAAAATCCTTGGAAACTGTTGAGCAACAGCTAGCCGAGAACCAAACCAGTAGTAAATCCCTGCTGCGGGAAGAAGTTACAGAAGCTGACATTGCCGAAATTATTTCTAAGTGGACTGGAATTCCCATTAGTAAGCTGGTTGAGTCTCAGAAAGAGAAGCTACTACACCTGGAAGAAGAACTACACAAGCGGGTGATTGGCCAAGAGGAAGCCGTTACTGCTGTTGCCGATGCTATTCAGCGATCGCGTGCGGGATTAGCTGACCCCAATCGTCCCACCGCTAGCTTTATTTTCCTCGGTCCTACCGGTGTCGGTAAAACAGAATTGGCAAAAGCCTTAGCAGCCTATCTGTTTGACACTGAGGAGGCTATGGTGCGAATCGATATGTCCGAGTATATGGAAAAGCATACCGTTTCCCGACTGATTGGTGCTCCTCCAGGCTATGTGGGTTACGAAGAAGGAGGTCAGTTAACCGAATCCATCCGTAGACGTCCCTATGCGGTAATTCTATTTGACGAAATCGAAAAAGCACACCCGGATGTCTTTAATGTCATGCTGCAAATCCTTGATGATGGTCGAGTTACTGATGCTCAAGGGCATACCGTAGATTTCAAGAATAGCGTTATTATCATGACCAGCAATATTGGCTCCCAGTATATTCTGGATGTAGCTGGGGATGACTCCAAGTATGAGGAAATGCGGAGTCGGGTCATGGAAGCGATGCGCTCTAGTTTCCGTCCCGAATTCCTCAATCGGATTGATGAGGTGATTATTTTCCATACCTTGCAAAAACATCAGTTGCGCAATATTGTCCAGCTGCAAACCCTGCGCTTAGAGCAACGGTTAGCAGACCGCAAGATGTCCCTAAAACTCTCCGATGCTGCTCTTGACTTTTTGGCAGAATTAGGGTATGACCCTGTTTTTGGAGCACGACCCCTGAAGCGAGCTATTCAGCGGGAGTTGGAAACTCCTATTGCTAAGGGAATTCTCAGGAGTGAATTTAATGATGGGGACACTATCTTTGTGGATGTGAACAATGAACGGCTTTCCTTTCAGCGATTGCCTGCTCAGTTGTTGATCAGTGAGTCCAATTGAAGGGTAGAAAGGTTGAAGGGTATTGTTTGCTGCAACCCTAAGCATTCAGCCCTAAGTGGTCAGCTATCAGCTGAATGCTTAGGGGAAAAAGTATACCCTAACCCTAAAACCTATACCTTGCCCGCAGTGCCATACCACTTCCTTTTGGTACTAGTTTTAGTTTCTCCCTATCCAAACACTTATCCAAGTACGTGAGAACTTCCTCAGCCGGAATACTTGATACTATAGCGCCATAGTGATTGACAACCCTAGAGAATTCCTGATTCACCTGATCTTGCAGTTCCGGCATTGCTCTTACTGAGGTTTGTAGTCTCCCTACAGGATGATTACCTGCCTTAATTCCCTTGGCTTTGGCGATAATCCAATTTGACAATAACTCTAATCTCAAAACCGCAAAGATAGGTTCATATCCTTCTCTTGCTTTTTTCTTCAAGCCATCCACATCCTTCTGTCCTAGTGTCACCGTATGTTTAATGGTGGTCTTGACTTCAATGGAAAGATTAGGAAAGTAGGGGTGATTCCAACTATCGATATCTACACCTTGAGAGGAATAGTTTTCTACCTGAAAACCCAAGCGACAGAAGGTAATCGCTATAAAAATCTGGCAAGTTTTGCCAAACCCATTATCTTTTCTAGACCGACTATTCAGGTGTTGTTGAATGGTGGTTAAATGGTTGAATGTTGATGCATCCATATGAAGAATGAAGAATGAAGAATGAAGAATGAAGAATGAAGAATTGAGAATTGAGAATTGAGAATGAAGAATGAAGAATGAAGAATTGAGAATTGAGAAGGCATAAAATTGAAGGTTGAAGGTTGAAGCCAGAAACCAGAAGCCAGAAGCCAGAAGCCAGAAGCCAGAAACCAGAAGCCAGAAGCCAGAAACCAGAAGCCAGAAGCCAGAAGCCAGAATATATAATTCTACATTTTTAATTCTACATTCTTAATTCTACATTTTTAATTCTACATTCTTAATTCTACATTCTTAATTCTACATTCTTAATTCTACATTCTTAATTCTACATTCTTAATTCTACATTCTTAATTCTACATTCTTAATTCTACATTCTTAATTCTACATTCTTAATTCTTAATTCTACATTCTGTTACCCATTACCCTCGATAGTTGGTCCACGAGTTGGTGTCCACTGTCCCAATCGGTAGAGTTTGTTGGGCTTAGTTAGCTTGAAACTTAGCTGCTCGACGAAATCATCTTCTGAAGTTGCAATAATTAATTGTTTTTTATCCAATACCTGATCCAAGACCTGAGCCAACCGTTCTTTATGGACTGGGTCTAGATTTTGCGACGGGTCATCTAGCACCATGAAACCGATATTATGAGTCAATTGCTCTGAAGTTGCTAGGGCTAAAAATATACTCAAAGCAGCACAATTTATATCACCCTTGTTCAACAGTCGTAAGGCAACTTCTGACTCTCCATATCCCACCGCCATCACTTCATATTTGTCTGGGTCAATCTCAATATCTGGAAAGTCACTGCGATGGGCCAGCTGACGATATATACTAGAAATTGCTGCTCTGGTAGCATCGATTTTCTCTTTAGCTGAGTTTCCTAGCACTTCCTGTACAGCTTCACTAATAGTTAACAATCGGTCACAGAAGGCTTCCAAGTCAGCTTTTGCTCCTTCAACCTCTTTATATTCAGGGCAATCTTGAATCGAAAACAAATTATCTACCTCTTGGCGATAACGCAGGACAGTAATAATCCGTTTAATATTTTCCAAGTCTTGATCAATGCTATCGATACGCTGATTACTTTGCTCAACGGCGGTGCGAATCCTGGCTAATTCCTGATCTACTTCAGTAATGGCTTGATTGAGCAGAGCCAGAGCGTGAGCCGAGTCATTAATTTCTGTTTCTAAAGCTACTGCGATCGCATTTTTTGCTTGTTGTAATCCTTTATCCTTATCTAACCGTTCCCGTTGCAACCGCTCAAAGGTTTTAATCAGTCTCTGTAAATCCTCTACTGCTGTTTCTAATTCCCGAATCTCCTTCTGAATCGGTTTTAGCTGTAACGCCATGTCTTGCTGCCAGGATGCTAATTCCTGACGCAACTGAACTGGATTAATTGGTGTAGAGCAAACGGGACAATTCTGTGATTTATCTTCCTGTACTGAATCCAGAAATTTCAGGGTTTCGATAATGATACCGGCACGATTGTTGATAGTGTCTCGACTCGCTTTATTGGCCGGTAACTCTTCTTGTTCAACTTGATTTTTTTTTGCCACAACTCCTGATAGCGTGCCGTATTGAGCTTCCAGTTGCTGAATCTCGTTTTCTTTTTGGTTGAGTTCCATCACCTTGGTTTCAACGTTAGCTTTCAAACGATTTAATTCACTTTGCTGATTCAGCAATTCTTTCTGCCGTTCCCAGTCGGGCTGAGCATTACGTAATTGTTTAATTGCCTCCTTACCACCATCTACAAACCGTTCCAAATCATCAGTAGTTTGGTATTTTGGTAAAGACGGCACCAGCAATCCATAGTCTTTGGCAAAGGTCTCCACTGCCTTTTCAACCCCTTGGCAAATAGCTTTTGCTCCATTGAGGGATAGTTGGCTCAGGGGAATATCATGAAAGATTGCCTCTTCTTCCGCTAGACCTAAGTCATTTTCCTTAATCGCTTTTGCTGTCTCTATTTTGCTGATAATCTGACTAAACTCTTGATCAATTTTTTTAAACTCTTCCTGGGCTTTAGCTCGCTTAATTCCATCCAATAAATTGCGCCAATCCGTCAAACCCATGAGGCGATCCAGAGCATTTTTGCGCTCTCTTGGTTCCTGAATCAGTAGCGCACTGATAGTTTCTTGATGTAGGTACACACAACTCATGTAGTCAGACAATTCTACACCCAGTATCACCCGCAATTCAGATTCATCTTCATGACACAAACCATTATTAATCTGATAGTAAAACTTGGGATTACCACGACGTTTGCGGTCACTCCGATACACCTTCAGTATTTCGCCATTGCCTTCAAAGATAACTTCGACAGTAGTCTCCCTTGAAGATTGGTTTTTCACTAACCAATTCTTGCGCTCTTCAATTTTAGTAGCACTTTTATTAGCGACATCTTTGCCAAATAGGCACCACTCAATCGCATTCAGGGTACTACTTTTGCCTCCCCCCTGAGCTCCTACAATTAATGTGCAGGCTTGATCAAACCGAAATTCCCGTTCTCCGGCTTGTTCAGGAAAGCCTCTAAACCCCTTTATCTTGACTGATACCAGTCGATAGTTTTCCATAGACACTCTTCATATAGCCTTTACCAAGGAATTATTAAAATATATTACAGTTTTTTACATTCCCCAAAATTACTATATAATATTTGATTAACTCTTGCCTCTTGCCTCTTGCCTTCCCCTCCTGGGAGGGGTTAGGGGTGGGTTCCTCTTGCCCCTTGCCTTCCCCTCCTGGGAGGGGTTAGGGGTGGGTTCCTCTTGCCTCTTGCCTCTTGCCTTTCCCAAACGCTAGTATTTTCACAACTCAAATGTAAATCCTATAGACCAATGGTAGCCATCAGTTTTGTGTACGCTTTTTTGTAAGCACTTCGATGTTTTTCCAACCGATAACGAGCCATACCAGTCACGGCTTCTGATGACCCACTATCAAACTCTTTGAGCAATTCCTCACCAAGGGCTATCAACCCTTGCTCATGGTCTGAATCAAGGGCTTGATTCTTCAGTTCGTCAAATAATTTAGAATTGTCTTTCATTATTGTCTTTTATTAGCGTTCGCGTAGCGTGGCCAACGGCCAATCGCATTAATTACTCATGTAACCATATGCGCTACGCCCATAGGCTGATAGCACCTCAAGTAGCACCATCTGTAGCGCATATGCTTACGGTGTGACCGTTAGCCGTCAGCCGTCAGCCGACTTAACAGAGATTAAACCAATGCTTACTTTTTGTCTTGATCCCAAGCGCGAGTGGGGGAAACCCCCGTGAGGCCACTGGATCGCTTATTCAAAAGCTGTTCGCGTAGCGTGCGCGTCGCGCATGAGCTGATAGCTGATAGCACATCAAGTAGCACCATCTGTAGCGCATTAGCTGATACGCGACACGCTGATAGCTGAATACTTACGAAATAACTCAGCAATTAGCTCTTACCATTCCGCATTCAGCACTGTTCAACCTATATCAGCCGATTAACTCTTCTTCTGCTTAGGGGATGAAGGAGGTTTATTGTCCTCTATCCATTCTTCGATCAACTCCAATAAGATATGATTCATGGTGACTCCCTTGAGAGCGCACATAGATTTGAATTTTGCCCGTAAGGATTCAGGCAAAAATAGTTTGTAGCTAACTTGTTTTTCTTCTGACACATCTTTTGACAACTTTGACCTCCCAATTATCCTACTAAGGGTTAAACGATTCAATAGGTATTTTAAGTTTTTTGTGTTATTTAGAGATTTTGTGTTATTATAACCCTAGGAAACGCAAAGAAGCCAGCGGCGCTGAGTCTGGTGAAATCTAGTTCGACCAGACTTGGTAGCCTATGGGCTGGTTAGCGCACTAGCTACAGCAGAGGTTCCCCAGGGATCTCTGCTTAACTCTTTTTAACTCTTAGTGGTGCTAGGGGCCAACCCAGTCAGGGGTGGTAGCTCAAAGGGAAACTTCTTGGATATCAGCTAAATCGGGTAGTAATTCCGTACTATCGTTGCTCAACCTATTCCCGTAACGCTGACAACGCACTGCAAAAGTACAATCACCACATCGACCAAGGGATGCTGCTACTTGAGGAAAAGCTAAACCTTGATCTTGGTACCCTTGTAGCCACCCAGCCAACTGGGTCAACAACTGAGTCAAATCCTCCCTAGTTTTCTGGTGTTGTGCGCTATTGTAGGTAAATTTAAGACTCTGGGGAGAGGGTTGGGATTTGACAAACCAGTAACTCATGGAAATTTGTTCTGGCCAATAATCGCTAGTTTCCGCTAAGACGTAGAGATACAGGCGTGTTTGCCAGTCTTGGCCTAACCACTCGCGGTTTTTAGGTTGAGGATAGGTCTTCCAATCAAGAATTTGAGCCGAGTCTTCCCCTGCAATTAATAAGTCATAGATAACTGTAAATAGATAACCTTGGAAATACAGGGTTCGGCAATGTTCCGCTTCCCGGAAGCTTTCAGGCTCTGGGTGGGAAAGTTCTGGTGCGGCATTGACTAAACCAGTCAGCCAGTAGTCGAGTTGGGTATCCTCTTCTACTAAGGATGTGACTGGTAACCCAAGTTCCCGCTGTTGCATTAGTAGGTGAAAGCGGCTTCCCCAAGTAAGACGCTCTTGTTGTTCGGGAGACACGGGTGTTCCCAACTGGTCAAAGTAAATGTGTTGGAACTTACGGGGACAGGTTTCTAATACGTTCAGCTGTCCTTGGGATAGACGAGTCACAGGTGCAGGAGGAAACACTGGTCATTGATAAGGGCGTTTGTATCTGGGTTGTAAACACAGGAATTGCTTAAAGAGGCAAGAGGCAAGAGGAATCCCCCCTAACCCCCCGGGCGGAAGGGGGGGAGGCAATAGGGGAAAGATATACGGAGTTTTCTTGAACAAGAAAAAAGACTTCCTAGGTTTAGATTTCATTTAGAAACGCTATATTAGCTAGTTTAGCGGAAGAGGTGGAAATTTCCACACAGATATCGAATGCGATTGGCCTTGGCCTATTGGCCACGCTACGCGAATGGCCACGCTACGCGAACGCTTCCCCCTGGAGCCAACCTGCCAATCTAAAATTTTATTGCCACAGATTTTAGTGACATAATTGTTTTAGTTAGATCTCGAAATTTAGTGGTTTTTATTTTCAAATAATCTCCGTATAATTACCCTTAATACGAATCTTTACTAGCACCCCATCTCCCCATCTGCTTTTTTTAGTACTAGTTGGAATCATTGGTCTTACTACTTATAGGCTTTAGTCCACAGTTTTGGGTAAGTCCTGATCACTATCGTCATGTGTTGCTGCCATAGTAATGATGCTGCTATCCTCCCCCTAAGGGAATAATTTTATTATATCAAACAGCCAATTTTGCGACATAATTTTAAAGTTTTGTCGCAACAAAATTTTAAACCCCTAATTAATTCTTTTTTTTATTGAATAAAATTTTATTATCGATGAAAACTTCATCTATTTCAGAAAATACTGCCCTAGCTACGGTACTGTTTTTTTACCGATGCTACGAACAGTATTTCAGTAATTTCAGGAGAAAATTATGTCTTTAGAAAATGTTAAAGCCTTCTACGAAAGGCTAGCCACTGATCAAGCATTCCGTGGGAAAATTCAAGGAGTAAAGAGTAAAGATGAATGTCGCGAAATTGTGCAAGGCGCTGGCTATGACTTCACCCAAGAGGAGCTTGAAGACTATACTGGCCAATTGTTGGAGTCAAGTGCTGCTGAGGATGGTCTGAGGGATCTTGATCAACAAGAACTAGAAGCTGTTTTTGGTGGGGCTAGTCAAGTTATGGGCATAAAGGGAGGTAATCAGCAAATTTATGGGGTTATTTGGCCGCCGCTTCAGCTGATGTATGGTGTTGTCATAGACGATACTATCTAAGGAAGTTTGAGCAATAAGCTCAGGTTGATTCCGACAGACACAGATCATACCATTTCAGTTTATGGATGCTACAGATAGTTAGTCGGTAAGGGAGTAGCCAAAAAAACACCAGTTTTTAGCTCGTCCGGTGGGCAAAAAAAGTTTGATTATTTTGAATAGTCTAAATTAGATCTAAATTAGATTACTTTGCCCACCCTACTTGAATTGATATCTTTAATTGGTAGTTTTTTGACACCCAAGTCACTAATTTGTGATTGGCTTACTATAGCGTTTTATCTACTTATGAGGTACACAGGATTTTTTCCCTATTCCCTATTCCCTATTCCCTATTCCCTATTCCCTATTCCCTATTCCCTGTTCCCTATTCCCTGTTCCCTAAAACCCACAAATCTGTACCTCACCCTATTGAAAACCGCTGTATCACCTGATGTCTGTCCCTCTTTCGAGATAACTTAACATGGGAGAATTGTGATGACATATCGCAGAATTAGTTATGCCGTCTGGGAAATCACCCTTAAGTGCAATTTAGCCTGTCAACACTGTGGTTCTCGGGCTGGTCATACCAGGGCTAAAGAACTTTCCACTACAGAAGCCTTAGACATGGTCAGACAACTGGCCGACGTTGGGATTACAGAAGTCACCTTAATTGGAGGTGAAGCCTTTCTGCGTCCTGACTGGCTCGATATTGCCAAAGCGATTACTTCCGCTGGAATGGTCTGTGGCATGACCACTGGAGGGTTTGGGATTAGCTTAGATACAGCCCGCCGGATGAAAGACGCTGGGATTCGAGTAGTTTCTGTGTCGGTGGATGGTTTAGAAGTCACACACGACCGGTTGCGGGGTAGGAAAGGTTCTTGGCAATGGGCGTTTAAGACCATGAGCCATCTCAAAGAGGCCGGTATCCCCTTTGGTTGTAACACTCAAATTAATCGCCTCAGTGCACCAGAGTTTCCCCAGATTTACGAGCGCATCCGGGATGCAGGAGTCTTCGCTTGGCAAATTCAGTTGACTGTACCCATGGGGAATGCGGCGGATAATAGTGAGATTCTGCTGCAACCCTATGAGTTGCTAGATGTGTACCCGATGATAGCGCGGGTGGCCCGTCGGGCTTTTCGGGAAGGGGTCAAGGTTCAAGCTGGTAATAATATTGGTTACTATGGTCCCTATGAACGACTGCTGCGGGGACGGGGAGAGGAGAATCCTTGGGCATTTTGGCAGGGGTGCAATGCTGGACTATCTAGCTTAGGCATCGAAGCCGATGGTGCTATCAAAGGTTGTCCCTCATTGCCGACTTCGGCCTACACTGGAGGTAATATCCGAGACCACTCCCTACGTAAAATTGTTGAAGAGACCGAGGAGTTGCGGTTTAATCTAGGAGCTGATACTCCTAAAGGTACAGACCATCTGTGGGGTTTCTGCAAGAGTTGTGAATTTGCTCAACTGTGTCGTGGTGGCTGCAGTTGGACTGCTCATGTTTTCTTTGACCGCAGAGGGAATAATCCTTACTGTCACCACCGCGCTCTTACTCAGGAGAAACAGGGTATTCGGGAGCGAGTTGAAATCAAGCATCGCGCCCAAGGTAACCCTTTTGATAATGGCGAATTTGTTCTGATCGAGGAACCAATAGATGCTCCTTGGCCAGAGAATGATCCACTTCACTTTAGTGCTGATCGTATACTTTGGCCAAAAGGTTGGCAGGAAGAAGAGGAGTTGGTGCCATCGTTAGCTAGTACTAGTGGTTAATTTAAGATCTTGCACTATTGTGATTAATCGTAGGTGGGCAGTGGCTACCAAAGCTATTGCCAGCACATGAATCTCTATCAAGCACTGCCCACCCTACATCTAAGAGGTCTTTTTTTCTTGTCCAATAAAACTCCGGATATCTTTCACCTATTGCCTTTTGCCTTTTGCCTTTTGCCTTTTCCTGCAATAGGTGTGTTTACAACCCAGATATAAAATATAGTATCTCCACCGATTCCATGGCGCTAGATAATACTCCACTTTCCGATCACAAGACTAGTAATTTGAAGACTAGTAATCTAGAGTTATCCATTGATGACTCTCAGACTGATGTAGATTCTCCCTTTCCCCTGTTACCACGCTCAGCTTGGAGTAGTCAGGTGGCATTATTGAGAGTTATTTTTAGAGCCAAGAAGGCTTTAGACCGAATCGAGCAGGAAGCTCCTAGTTTAAGCCTTGGTAATTTCCGGCAAACACAGGAAATTATCGACTAGGATGCAGGTTCAGGATTAATTTCCTACGTTGATTTGGTCATGACACCCATGGATGAACTCCAGTCCCTGGCTCTGTCGCTAACCATTAAGGTGAAGGCAAATGTGTGGTTAGCCTAACAAGCCTTTTCAACATTACCGTTCGCGTAGCGGGACGAAGTCCGGAAAAATTTACCAATTTTGATGCATTTAACCATGCAAAATTACGTATTTGTTATTGACACAAACAAACAACCATTAAATCCGATATCTCCTAAGAAGGCGCGCCGGTTGTTAGATAAGGGTAAAGCTGCTGTTTTTAGGATGTATCCATTTACAATCATCTTAAAAACTGCGGTCGATAATCCAACTATCTCACCTTGTCAAATCAAGATTGACCCTGGCAGCAGGTTCACCGGATTTGCTCTAGTTCAAAATAACCAAGTTATTTGGGCAATGGAGTTAGAGCACAGGGGAGGACTAATCAAGAAAAAACTAGAGGCGAGAAGCGCTGTCAGACGTGGGAGACGTAATCGTCACACTCGCTACAGAAAGCCTAGATTCCTTAATCGTAGGCGTTCAGAGGGCTGGCTTGCTCCCAGCCTAAAGCATAGGGTGTTAACCATTGAAACATGGGTTAAACGGCTGATTAAATTTTGCCCAATCAATGAGATTTGGGTCGAAAGAGTTAAGTTTGACACCCAAAAAATGCAGAACCCTGAAATTAGTGGAGTAGCGTACCAGCAAGGTGAGCTAGCCGGGTATGAAGTCAGGGAATATTTACTTGAGAAGTGGGGCAGGGAATGCGCCTATTGCGGTAAGCAAAATGTTCCTTTACAGATTGAGCACATTCACCCAAAATCCAAAGGTGGAAGCGATTCGGCAAAGCCGACGCTACGCGAACGCGTCAGTAATCTTTGTCTGGCCTGCGAGAAGTGTAATCAACGAAAAGGAAATAAACCCATTGAGGAATTTCTGAAAAAGAAGCCAAGTTTACTTCAAAAAATAAAGTCAAAGGCTAAGCAGCCATTAAAGGATGCGGCAGCGGTCAATACCACCCGAAACAAACTGGTTAAAGTACTTCGATCTGTTAAGCCCGTAGTCACCGGAACAGGAGCGCAAACCAAGTACAATAGGACTAGATTAGGGTTCCCTAAACAGCATTGGATCGATGCGGCTTGTGTCGGGGATATTGAGATGTTGACATTGAAAACCTCTCAGCCACTATTGGTGACCTGCATTGGACCCGGAGGTAGACAAAAAGCAGCGCTCAACAAGTATGGCTACCCTGTCAGACATAATCCATTAAAGCCTATTAAGGGTTGGATAACTGGAGATATAGCTAAGCATCAAAAACTAGGAATAGGCAAAGTAACCCCTAGAACCAAAGGAAGTTTTGGATTCACCCCGTTAGGGATGAAGGGTTACAAGAGTTGCAAGCCTCAAGATATTTCAGCGATACACCGAAAAGATGGATATACTTACAGCTTTTGCGAACTTTTACCGGAATCTTCCAGGAAATGGTCGTCCTAGACGTTCCTGGTTTGTTGAGACGTTAATACTGATTCCAAAGTCTGGTTAAAACTTAGAACTTAAAAACTCCCTTGAAAATCCAGTCCGCCCAGGCGGGCTTTTTTTTTGGACGCGCGACCTAAGCCTGGTCTGGGCTAAAGGGAGGTTATAGCGCTACGGGCAAGGCAAAAGGCAAAAGGCATGCATGCTAAAGTTTACTATAACAGCTTTTCAGCTTTTATCAATGTCCTAACCTTAATGGGTAGTGTTATATCAAACTTTGTCATTCCCTGTTACCTGTTACCTGGGCGAAGCACTATAGCTTTTTAGTACTCTTTTGTTTTGACTGAAGTGACTAGCCTTAAAAAGACATAACTGTTTAGATTATGTGCTTAATAATGATTGTTTTTACAGTTTTGAAAAAAAACCGGGCATGATTGGGAATAAACAAGCCAAAATAATGCATCTTTTTGGTCGATTTTATAGTATTAAAAATCTTGACTTTATCGAAAAAGTAATAGATGATATAAATAAGATAAGATGAATCAAATAAAAGGATCATCCCAACTGAAACCAAGATTATTGACGAGGAAATTTAAAAATGGCTAACATTACAATTTAAGATATTGATTGATCAAAATTAAATTAAAGCTTGATCAACGATTTAACCGCTAATTAAATAAATTTAACTTATGGAGGAATTCAGATAATTATTACGAATGAAAAAGGCGAAAGAATTGAAATCAATATATAAAAATAATTTCAATAACAAATACAGTCTCAATCCAGAAAACTTAACTTAGAAACATAAATAATCAAAAATGCCCTCTGATCAGCATCAGAGGGCATTTAATTTCAAGAGCTTAAAGACCAAGAGTGGAATTGAGAATTGAGAATTGAGAATTGAGAATTCTACATTCTACATTCTACATTCTACATTCCAATCAAGACCTAGGCCGCTTGGTAATCTAAGTCAAGGTTTTTGGTAACTTCAAATTGCTCAACCTGTTGCTTAGTCCATTCAGAAAATAAATTTAAGAGGATTTTAGAGCGCAGGTTATCATCCAATTGTGCTTCAATAATCTCCTCCACTAAAATCAAGTGTACTCCCTTAGAGGTCACAATGGGTTTGATAACCTGCGGTGGCTTAGCCGCAAAGACAGCAGCAGAAATCTCCGGCTTGATCTGCTCACGAGTTACTACTCCTTGATATCCCCCGGAGCGACGTAATTCTATATCCTGGATATACTGATGAGCAACATCATAGAAACTCATCTCTCCTTCTTGAATTCCATAAAAAAGTTCCATCGCTAAATCTTCATCATCTATGATTACATCATACATCACAACACCAGCATAATCTAGCTGATTTTCAAAGAAATAGGCTTCAACTTTATCGGCAAATAAATGGTTAGCTAACTTTCCATAAATAGCGCCATTGTATACCATGGCTTCAAATTCATCTAAGGTCATCCCATGTTTTTCTAGCCATGCCCAAGTTTCCTCAGCACTCCCGAGTTGGCTAACTATCCTGAATTTATCTGCTGCGTCTTGAAGCTCTTCAGTCTCTACTTTTATACCCGCCTCAGCGGCAGCAGCTGCGATTAATTTGCGGGTAGTAATTGCTTCGATAATCTCAGGAATCTTACCAGATTGCTTGACTTCTTCAAGAATATCGTCTTTGGTAATCGTGATAGCTGGTGACATCGTGTTTATCCTAGTAATTTAAACTGTGAAAGTTATAGTGCTGGGCGCAGGGAATAGGGAATAGGGAATAGGGAACAGAGTGTGGGGAGAGGGGGTAGTGTGGGGAGAGGGGGGAGACAAGAAGAGTGTGGGGAGAGAGAAGAAGTAGTTGACGAGAATTTGGTATCTTTAAATAGATTGTATTTATGCAGTCGCTCATGGTGGAAACCACACCACTTGCTCCCCACCCTCCCCACACCTCCCACACTTCCGTCTCTTTCCCTACTCCCTACTCCCAAAACCCAGGATGAAAGTATCTCAAGCAATCGAGAACTGCACTAATTGATAATGCCCTGAATTGACTGATATGACATCCCGGAAATCACCTATATAGCACTACCCATTAAAGTTAGGACATTGATAGAACCTGAAAAGCTAATGCACGTCAACTTTTAGGTGCGACCCGTGGCGAATTTAATTCTTGATGCGGAAAGCGCACCTTTGCCTCTTGCCTCTTGCCTCTTGCCTCTTGCCTTGCGCGTAGCGCTATAGTTTCAAACCTCCTTGCTGCAACTTCTTAAACGGATCGAGAATAAAATCAATAATCCGACGCTGGCGTATAATCACCTCAGCGGTTGCTGTATCTCCAGGACGCAACCCAATACACTCCTTACCTGTGGGAAGACAATCTTGATTTAAAGCAATTTCTATGTTATAAGCTGATACCTTTCCATCCGGCGTTTCCACCTCAGAGGTAGTTGGAGAAATTTCCACTAATTCTCCTGCTATAATCCCATACTCTTGAAAGGGATAGGCATCAAACTTCAGTTTGACTGGCATTCCTTGCTTTAAAGAACCACTTTCAGTAGTTGCCATCTGGGCTCGAATAATTAATGATGAATCCTCTGGGGCAATTTCTGCTACCATAGTTCCCTGCTGCACTACAGCACCAGGTCTTTGAATCGGTAACTGAAATACCATTCCACTTACCGGTGCCTCTAAGACTCGTTGCTTTAACTGAAGCTGTAACGAGTCAATCTGACGCTTACTCTGAGCAATTTCTGAATTTAGGGTAGTAATTTGAGTCTCTAGATTATTCAGTTGTTCTTCTATTTGAAGTACTGATAACTTACCGGAATGAATCAAACTCTGATAACTCCTATCCTGTTCTTTTAATCGTAATTTTGCTTGTTCAATATCTGCTTGTGCTTGACGAATTGTCCGTTTATAACTACTTTTTTCTTCCATAATCCGTAACTTAGCCTGTTCAATATCAGACTTAGTTTGTTCATACAATCGTCGTCTTTCTTGTACAACATCATCCTTATCTAAAACATCAATTTCTGGCACAACTCCTTGCTGCCAAAGTTTACGGTAGCGTTGCACCTCTCGCTGGGCATTAGCTAAACGAATTTCTAGTAACTTAGAGGCGGTTTTACTCAGTTCAAGATTTTGCCTGGCCTGATTCACTTGAGCTAATTTTTCTTCTTTTTGTAAGTTATAGGAATTCCTAAGATCAGTTATAGTCTGTCGCGCTTGGTCAATTTGAGCTTGCTTTTCCAAGGCTTGGGCTTGATTTTGTTGCTGCTGAGTTGTCAAGACTACCACTAACTGATTTTTTAGTAATTCTAACTGCGATCGCCTACTCAATTGCCCTTTTAATTTATCGTTAACTTGCTGCAATTCAGTACGAACTAACCCGGATTTCAAAATCACTAAATTTTGTCCAGCCTCAACCTTTTCCCCCTCTTTAACCTTAATTTCATCAACCGTACCGGCTACAGCAGCATCCAGCCTCACAGTTTTACCCTTTGGTTCAAGTCGTCCTCTAGCTGTACCGGTTTCATCTACTTTATAGAGCATCGACCATGGTAAAATAATCGACACAAACACTACTATAAAGTACAGTAATCCCCTTGTCCAAACCTGAGGCAAACTATCGAGTAATTCTTTAGTAGCGTAAGACCAATCATCAGTAAATTTAGCTAAGTTTGGTGCGTTTAAAGTATCTTGATCATGATTAGTGTCTTGTAGCTGAGTTGGACGATGTCCATTTAAGTGTCCATTCAATGTATTGGGCATAATTTTATTTCTTAGTTATTGAGACTAGTTATTGGGGATTAGGATTAGTCATGAGTAAACAAACCGAGAGTTTATGTACTTACTCAATATTCAGGATTCAGGACTCATGATTCAAGACTAAGTTGCTGGTGATTGAGATAATAATAATGTCCCCGTTTTGCCATCAATTCCTGATGGGTTCCACTCTCAATCAAGACTCCTCTATCCATCACTAAAATTAAATCCGCATTCCGGACTGTAGACAAGCGATGAGCAATCACTAATGTTGTTCTACCTTTGAGAATCTGAGTTAAATTATGCTGAATAATCCGTTCTGATTCTGCATCTAGATGGGAGGTGGCTTCATCTAAAACTAATAACTTAGGATTGCCTAACAACGCCCGTGCGATCGCAATCCGTTGCCGTTGTCCGCCAGACAATGTCCCTCCGCCTTCTCCTATCTGGGTTTCATACCCCATGGGCAACTGTTTAATGAACTCATCAGCACCAGCCAATCGTGCTGCTTCTATAATCTCGTCTAAACTAGCGGCAGGATGACCTAAGCTAATATTTTCCCGAATGGTTCCACCAAACAAAAATGTATCTTGGTCTACTACTCCTACTTGCGATCGCAAAGACCCTAAGGACAGACTGGTAATATCAAGGCCATCAATCAATACTTTCCCATCTGTAGGTGGATACAATCCCAACACCAATTTAGAAATCGTCGTTTTGCCTGAACCACTGCGTCCGACTAGGGCTACCATTTGTCCTGGTTTCACTTGAAATGATAGATTTTCCAGTACATTTAAATCACTCTCTGGGTGATAGCGAAAGGTGACGTTATCAAAGGCAATGTGACCCTGAATTGATGGTAACGATTGACGGGCTTGATTGAGCAAATCCTCCTCTGGTTCCGCATCCAACACATCATTAATCCGTTCCATAGCAATGACTACTTCCTGGAATTGATTCCATAACACGGTTAACCGCTGGAAGGGAGTAATAATATTTCCCAGCAGCATATTGAAGGCCACTAATTGTCCAATGGTTAACTGATTCTGAATCACTAACCAGGCTCCATACCACAGCAGGCTTGTGGTTACTACGGCTTCAATAGCATTACTGAAAATTTGGAGTCGATTGCTGATAACTTGCCCATCAAAACTTGTCCTGATTTCCTTATTTAATAACTCCTCCCAATGCCAACGTACTGTTTGTTCTACTGCTGTGGATTTAACGGTACTTACACCGGAAAGCGCTTCAATTAGATAACTATTTTCTTTAGCCGTCGATTGAAATATTTCCCGGGAAATCCTTCGTAAAAACGGAGTCGCAATCAACGCTAGCAATAAAAATGGCGGCACAATCACTAAGGCCAATAACGCCATTTTCCAGCTGTACCAAACCATCAATCCTACATAGATAAATACCGTTAGTAAATCCAGCAGAATTGATAACGCCTCACCGGTAAGGAACCGCTCAATCTTGCGGTTTTCCTGAACCCGTGATATAATGTCACCAACATAGCGGGACTCAAAAAACGAAAGAGGCAACCGCAGTGTATGGCGAATAAATCCTACAATCAGTGCTGCATCTACTTTATTAGCCGTATGGTCTAGTAGGTATTGGCGCAACCCCATCATTGCCACTCGAAACAGGCTAAATATCAGCAGCCCTAAGCCCACCGCCATTAAGGTTAGCCCAGAGCGCTGCACCACCACTCGGTCTAAAATTAGCTGGGTGAATAGAGGTGTAATTAATCCAAATATCTGGATAAATAAGGAAGCAAGAAATACCTCTAACACTACTAACCCATGGGGTTTGATTAATTCAAAGAATTGCCAGAAGGGAGTAGTCGTCTCTTTTGCATCCTTGAGTAATGCTGTTGGTTGTAGCAGCAGGGCATAACCGGTCCAATCGGCGTTAAACTCTCGATGGGTGAGACTACGTTGACCAATGGCGGGGTCACACACAATCACTCGTTTCCGAGTAATTTCATAAACGACAATATAGTGTTTACCTTCCCAATGGACTATAGCTGGCAATTTTTGCTTAGCTAGCTGGTCAAGACTGGCTTTGACGGGACGAGTAGAAAAGCCAATACTTTCCGCTGCTGCTGATAGTCCTCGCAATGATGCACCATTGCGGTCAACATTAGCGATATCCCGCAAGCGATTCACACTAAAGCGTTTACCCCAATAGCGAGATACCATTACCAAACAGGCGGCACCACAGTCAGAACCACTCTGCTGGGCAAAAAACGGATAGCGTCGGATTACCCGTTGCCATAAATGCCCTGCTTGCTGGGTCGGGTTAGGAAAGTAAGCTTTGCTAACTTTTTTCTGGGATTTCTGGGACTTGGCTTCCCCAGACCGAGACTGGGAGATGGTCAGATGGGGGGATGGGGATATGGGGGGATGGTCAGATGGAGCGATAGGGGGAGTAGGGGAGCTAACTAGTAGGGCATTACGAGCTTGCGCCTGACTCCACAAATGCTCTCGGATTTCGGGATACTTATTGATCAGGGGAAACAAGACTTCCCCCGGTACAAAGCATAGCTTTAGCTTCAAGGAAGCTCTAGCGCTATAGCTTGCTAAGTCAGCTGAGGGAAACAAGGTCAATTCCCCAAATGATGCCCCTGTTTCTAAGCTGGCAATTAAGTCACCGGCCTGATTCAGCAACCTGACTTTTCCAGCAATAATAATGTAGATACCAGCTGATGCCTGACTCCCTTGCCAAAACTTACCTACCTTGGGCTCTATTAATGTCAAGTGTTTGAGAAAGCGCTGGCATTCCTGTAGCGGGAGAGCTGTACCGAGAGTATGGCTGAGTTGTTGAGGGGAAATCAACGGAGTAGATGCACTTTGAACCATGGATGTCTAAATCTGATCTAGAGAGAGTGGTGGATAACAATTCTGGAGAATCAGCACTAGAAGCTGATTGCAGGTCACGAATGATAATGCGATTGGCCGTAGGCCACGCTACGCGATGCTCGGTACGAGCCGCTACGCGATCGCTACTATTATTTGAAGCTTTATCATTCGAAGGTGTATCGTTCTCAGTAGTTTTAGACTCGGGATTACGGGGTTTGCCTTTGGTAGACAATCCCATTTGTTTTAGCAACCGACTAATATGGCGATCGCTGACTTCAATCCCAAATTCCTGAGCTAAATGCTTACTCAACCAGTTAGCTGTCCAGCGCCGAAATGGATAGCCAAACTCCTTTGGACTCTGGCTTACCAGTTCCTTCAATCGCTCTAGATGTTCTTGATTTACTGCCTTAGGGCGACCAATGGGGTTATTCTGCCAGTTGTGCGCCATCCCAGTCCGCGCCATCAATATCCAATGTCTTGCTGTAGCTGGACAACATCCCAAGGTTTGACAAATTTCAATTTGAGATTTACCCTCATCCGCTAGCAACATAATTTCAATGCGCTGACGATAATGCTGGGGTAAATCGGCTCGTAGACTTTTTTGTAGCAGTTTACGCTGAAACGCTGTTAAATATTTACCTGTACTAGTACATGCACCCTCAAGATCAGGTTTCGACTGATGTCCTGACATATTTGTAACTAAAAAGTCTTTAACTCATTGTTTTGATGATCGAGGGTGGATGTTGGCTTTTATGTTGGTTTTAATAGTCAAATTTACTTAGTATTGTGGACTTTTTGGATGATTTTGGGCAATTTTTGGTTTATTTTGTCGTTTTTTTGGATGATTTTTATCCAATTTTAGATTTTAGTGGAATTTTATGTTGTTTGTGTAAAGTTTGATTTAATTTTTGGATGAAGATGATCAGGCACTAGGGCGTGTTTTCAAACTATAACCACAACAAAATTAATGCGATTTCTAACATAGCTGTATCTTCGTCCAACCAGGAGCAAGGGCTGATTTTGCATCTCAAGGATAAATATCTATTCCCATAATGATTTCGGTAAGCAGACGACATCTACAACAATTCCCCTGAAGGCGCAATTGGAGATTGCGGTAGTGGGAACCTGTACCACGGGGACTCTTGCTGCAAGTACTCCTACTCGGATTAGAACTGCTGATGAGGCAACAGCTATATTAACCCCCCAACTCCAAGCAAAGCTGTTCCCAAACCCACTCCTGTCCCAGGTTTCCCAACTTGGCAACTTTTTGCAAATAATTCTTGTATTTTTTTTGCTGTTCTGCTGTTGCTCCGATAAGTACAGAATTACGTCGCCAATCCAAAGGCGGCAAGTAGTTGAATTTCTCTAAAAACTTTTTTCCTGCCCACTCTGGCGGCTGTTCTTTCTGGTAAGCAGTCTTAAGTAACCTCTGATATATAGCGTACTGTACTTTTTCCTCATTACTTACCCAGTACCGGATCATCCTCCCAGTCGGTAACTCCTTTAAGGGTCTATCAATCTCAAATTTCTGCTTACAGCAAGGACATACCCTGTAGCAAGCCAAGATCTCAGCAAAACAGTAATAGCAAACCTTCATCGGAGCATCTCCCTTTTGTTTTCTGTCAGGAAGCTCGGTCTTTTTTCCCTACACCCTACACCCTACACCCTACACCCTACACCCTACCCCCTGAGCTACAATAGACTCTTAACGGACTGCGCTTTCAGGAGCTCCCGTCATGAATTCTATTTCAACAACCATTACTCTGCAAATTCCTGACTTCCTCTATCAGCGCTTGGTCAACACTGCCCAAGCAACTGAACGCTCTCTTGAAGCTGTCATGCTCCATGCTTTACAAATTGGTAGTCCCCCCAATTGGTCTGATGTACCTGAAGAATTTCAAGGAGATCTAGCTGCCTTAGATAGGTTGGAAGACCAAGCTTTGTGGCCCATCGCCCAGAGTAAAAAAACACCGGAAGAAATGGAGCGTCACTACTGGTTGTTAGCTCAAAATCAAGAGCGTTCTTTAACAGATGCAGAACAGATTGAACTTGAGCAGCTTAAGATTTCAGCAGATCGTTTTATGCTACGCAAAGCTCATGCAGCGGCTCTCCTGAAATGGCGCGGTTACCCAGTTCCTCAAAGTATTGTGTAACCTCATGGCCTATATTCCAATATCTTTGAAGAATGAGATTGATCGCCAAGATCGCCGTTATTGTTGTTATTGTCAAACCAGTGAGGCAAATAGTGGTATTCCTTTAACTTACGATCACATTTTCCCACAATCTAAAGGGGGAAAGAGCATATTTTCCAATGTTTGCCTCGCCTGCTATACCTGCAACCAATTTAAATCGGATACAACTGTTGCCCTCGACCCTTTAACCAATCAAACTGTTCACTTATTTAATCCCCGCACTCAGAATTGGGATGAACATTTCTCATGGAATGTGGATTTCACAAAAATTCAAGGACTAACCCCTGTGGGACGAGTAACAGTCATTACGCTCAAAATGAATAATCCCCTTGTTGTAGAAGCACGGTTTCGATGGACAATTAATGGTTGGCATCCCCCATCTTTTCTAGGGGAAATATGAGCATATCGTACCTTCTATTTTCACCACACCCCACACCCCAGACCCTACACCCTACCCCCTGAGCTACAGAGTTCCTGAACCGAGTGCTGCCTGGGGTACATTAGCTTTGGTTGGTGCCTTCGGTGCAGGTTCATTGCTAAAGCGCCTGCCTAAAGCAAGCAGAAAGCTGATCAACTGATGGCATTACGATAATATAGCCATTGAGTTATTCAGAGCATAGATATGTAGCGCTACAGTAAACGTAAGTTATGGGATTGACCTTGGCCTTTGGGCCACGCTACGCGATTGGTCACGCTTGGCGATTGACCGTAGGTCACGCTACGCGATCGCTATTGACTCTGAAGCAGTGATACCTAATGTCAATTAACTCAACTCTATCCCTTTAACTCTAATACTGATTCTGATTCCACCCAAAATTTATATTGGGTGGAATGGTTTTATGACGTTTTCTCTACTAAATTTATTATTCTGACGTTGTAGTTGATAATTCCAGATTTTTCACAATCTCAATTTGCTCAATTTGTTGCTTCAGCCATCCACTAAACAAATCCGAGATAATTTGATACCTGAGCTGATCATCCAATTCCCCTGGAACAATCTCCTCCACCAAAACCAAATGCACCCCCTGAGCAGCCACAATCGGCTTAAGCACCTCTGGGGGATTAGTAAAAAATTTGCTTAGGGTGCTTCAGGGACAGGCTGCCCCTGATTTTCTCAGTAGGCAGTATTGGGATAGTCCGTCCCGAAATGAAACGGGCAAGATGCCCGTTCCACGCCTGATGCCCGTTACACGCCTGATGCCCGTTCCACGGCTGATGCCCGTTCCAAGCCTGATGCCCATTACACTCACCGGGTGAAACAGCATGGATTGAGATGCACCCCTACCGAATTAGGTTAGTGTTTAAGCAATGCTTAACCAACTAAATGCTTAACCAACTAGTAGCAAAGAAATTATTGTTATTATTCCAAAGTTCAACAAGATCAGACTGATTATCACCATTTAAATCGGTAACTAAGTAATCAGTATCGGATCGAAAGTCCCCTACTTGTGTATTACTGCCCAGGCTAAATCCACCGTTACCATTACTAATCCAAGTGGCAGCAAAGAAATTATTGTTATCATTCCAAACCTCGATTAGATCAGATTCACCATCCCCATTTACATCAGCGACTAAGTAATCAGTATCATCTCGAAAGTCTCCTACTTGTGTATTACTGCCCAGGCTAAATCCACCGTTACCATTACTAATCCAAGTCGCCGCAAAGAAATTATTGTTATTATTCCAAAGCTCGATTAGATCAGATTCACCATCCCCATTTACATCAGCGACTAAGTAATCAGTATCGGATCGAAAGTCCCCTACTTGTGTATTACTGCCCAGGCTAAATCCTCCGCTACCATTACTAATCCAAGTGGCAGCAAAGAAATTATTGTTATTATTCCAAAGCTCGATTAGATCAGAGTCACCATCTCCATTTACATCAGCGACTAAGTAATCAGTATCGGATCGAAAGTCTCCTACTTGTGTATTACTGCCGAGGTTAAATCCTCCGTTACCATTACTAATCCAAGTAGCAGCAAAGAAATTATTGTTATTATTCCAAACCTCGATTAGATCAGAGTCACCATCTCCATTTACATCAGCGACTAAGTAATCAGTATCGTTTCGAAAGTCCCCTACTTCTGTATTACTGCCGAGGTTAAATCCACCGCTACCATTACTAATCCAAGTGGCAGCAAAGAACTTATTGTTATTATTCCAAAGTTCAACAAGATCAGATTCACTATCCCCATTTACATCAGCGACTAAGTAGTTAGTATCGTTTCGAAAGTCCCCTACTTCTGTATTACTGCCGAGGTTAAATCCACCGCTACCATTACTAATCCAAGTGGCAGCAAAGAACTTATTGTTATTATTCCAAAGTTCAACAAGATCAGATTCACTATCCCCATTTACATCAGCGACTAAATAATCAGTATCGTTTCGAAAGTCCCCTACTTGAGTTGTTGAACCTAAAGCAAACATGGAAGAGGAGCTAGTGTTGAGCAATACTGAGACGTTGTTGGAGCCAGAGTTGGCCGTCGCAATGTCTGGTTTACCATCGCCGTTGAAATCCCCTACGGTAATGGAAGAGGGATTACTGCCCACATCAAACTGACCAGAAGGGGTAAAGCCTCCTGCACCATTCCCTAATAGCAGTGAGACTTGATCATCACTTGCTGCTGCAATGTCCAAGTTGCCATCACTATTGAAGTCCCCCACGGCGACTTCAGAACCTCCACCGGTTGTAAATGGCATGGGAGAACCAAAGGTACCATTTCCATTCCCCAACAACACTGCGATTTCGTTCTCAGCACCAGAACCACTTCCTATCACTAAGTCCAGATTGCCATCTTTGTTGAAGTCTCCCACAGCATCAGGAGCGGCAAAAGACACACCTGTTGGAATCGATATACTAGGCTGAAAGGTTGTTGTCCCGTTCCCTAACAGCAGCGAGACTTCGTTGCTGCCACTTCCTGTGACTATATCCAGGTTACCATCGTTGTTGAAGTCCCCCACAGAGGTAGAAAAGCCACTAACCCCGGTCGTAAAGTCGTTAGTAAGTGGAAAGCTCCCCGTCCCATTTCCGAACAACACCGAGACTATACCTGGTGAGGAAAATCTTCCCACCGCTACATCCAAATCTTGATCGCGGTCGAAGTCCCCCACGGCTACGGATAGAGGAATATCTCCTTCGTTGACTTGGGTGGCAGAACCAAAGCTGCCATTGCCATTTCCTAGCAACACTGAGACAGTGTTATCAGTCGAGGATGTAAAAGGAGTACCGAAGTCTGCTGTCACCAAATCCAGGTTACCATCTTTGTTGAAGTCTCCCACAGCAATGTCAACGGGCAAATTTCCCACAGCAAAGTTCCCACTTAAGGTATAGCTTCCTGCGCCATTATTTAACAGCACCGAGACGTTATCAGAGTCTGAGTTCGCTGTTACTAAATCCAAATCACCATCACCGTCAAAGTCTCCGGTGGCTATGGCACTAGGACTAGTTCCTACTGTAAAGTTGTTAGCGTTGCTAAAGGACACAGCAAAAACTCCTTGATATACCTCCATCAATTCTGGCAAAAATGCTGAATCTACAGCAATCTGACCCGTACAACATTCTAGATTCCAATCACCACCCAAGGCAGCATTACCCGTGCGGTTCCTAGAAGCCGCAATCTCAGTACCAGTTATTTGGTGCAGTCGTTGCAAAAATTCTGTACCAGCATCTCCCGCAGCAACATTGCAGCCGTAGAGGAGAATAGGAGTGGCTGAATCAGTGGTTGACCAAGTTTTTAATTGAGGGAGGTAATGGTTTAAAGTATCTAGACTAAGTTGGCTATTCCCTAAATACAAACACCCCGGTGAACCGTGAGAAACGATGTGAATAGCAGAAATATCAGTGCGTCCTTGCAGAGCCTTGGTAATTTGTTCCACACCATCCTGTGTAGATTCCAGGACAATTACCTCAGTTCCCGGTACTGTACCATCAACTAAACTCTGATAATCATCAACCCCTGAGTCAATAAAGATAATAGTGCTAGAGATTTTAGAGTCACCTATTAAAGGGTTGTGTTGATCAGTTACGTAAAAGTTTAAGGACTTATCGAGATCGTTGCTGCTTACATCTTTGGTGGTTAGCATTCTATAATCCTGATTTGGAATTTTATATTCACTATAAGGCGTTGATTTATGCGGGATGATTGAACCCGGAACAGCTCTCACTTTGTTAATCAATCCAAAAACCTAATTTTTCTACAGTTTTATATAAAGTTTTGTAACTATTTAGATAAATTTATGTAACACAATTAAAACCATATAACTAACTACAGCGGTTTGCAAACCGCTGTAAGTAATCAGCAATGGGAGGCTATATATATAGCGCTACAGTAAACTGAAGTTATGGGATTGACCTTGGCCTTTGGGCCACGCTAGGGGAATGGTCACGCTTTAGGCTTTGCCGTTCGCGTAGCGTGGCCTACGGCCAAACGCGATTGACCGTAGGTCACGCTACGCGAACGCTTTTGACTCCCAAGCAGTGATACCTAATGTTAGTTAACTCAACTCCATCCCTGGAACTCTATAGCACTACCTATTAAGGTGTTTGAGATTTATAAAAGCGGCAAAAGCTGTTGTAGTCAACTGTTGCCTGTTGCCTGTTGCCAATGCCATTGCCCGTAGCGCTATACTACTAATTCTGATTCCACCCAAGGTTTATTAAAAATAGAAACACTGAAAACTCCGCCTCTTTAGAGCGGAGATGAAAGTGACCAGCGAGTTTAGTCGCCTTGAGAAAAATACGAGCAAAGACTTGCTATTTTGTGCTAGATATGTTAGCATAATGACAGAACAGAAGAGGTCGAGTTCTGATGATCATCCTTGAGTTTAAGGCGTACGGAAATAAGGTACAGTATCAAGCCATAGACGAGGCTATTCGGACAGTTAAGTTTGTGAGAAATAGCTGTCTTCGTCTATGGATGGACAACAAAGGTCTAAACAAATACGACCTGAATAAGTATTGCAAAGTACTGGCTAAAGAATTCCCATTTGCCAATGAGTTAAACTCTACTGCTCGACAAGCTGCGGCTGAAAGGGCATGGTCATCAATATCTCGCTTCTTTGAAAACTGCAAAAAAAAGGTACCAGGAAAGAAAGGTTTTCCACGTTTCCAAAAGCACTGTAGGTCGGTTGATTACAAACAATCGGGATGGAAGTTATCCCCTAATAAAAAGTCAATTACTTTCAGTGACAAGAAAAGCATTGGGAAACTGAAACTCAAGGGCAATTGGGACTTGTGGCGCTTCGACAAAAAGCAAATTAAACGAGTTCGGATTGTAAAAAGGGCTGATGGATATTATGTCCAGTTCTGTATCTCTGTTGATGTAAAAGAACAGATACAACCGAGTCACTCGACTATTGGGTTAGATGTAGGACTAAAAGAGTTCTATACCGACTCAATGGGTAATACCGAACCAAACCCTCGGTTTTACAGGGCTGGGGAAAAGAGATTAAAGTTTTATCAACGCCGGGTTTCCCGGAAAAAGAAAGGCTCATCTAACCGAAAGAAAGCTGTTAATAGATTAGGCAGGCAACACCTCAAAATAAGTAGGCAGCGTGAAGAACATGCTAAAAAACTAGCACGTTGCGTAGTCCGGTCTAACGACCTGGTCGCCTATGAAGATTTAAGGGTTAAAAATTTGGTAAAAAATCACTGTCTTGCTAAATCTATTAATGACGCAGGTTGGTATCAATTTAGGAAATGGTTAGAGCATTTTGGAAGTAAGTTTGGTAGAGTCACGGTTGCAGTGAATCCTGCCTATACAAGCCAGAATTGTTCTGAATGCGGCGAGGTCGTGAAGAAATCACTATCCACCAGGACTCATGTCTGTAAATGTGGTTGTAAATTAGACAGAGATCATAACGCCGCAGTCAACATTTTAAATAGAGCCTTGGGTACGGTGGGGCACACCGGAACCTGGATCTATGATCCAAACTCTTTGGGAGATCTGACCTCTACTATTCTTGGTTCCGGCCAGGTTCAGCAAGTCGGGTCGTTGAGCAAAGAATCCCCGCGTCTTTAGACCGGGGAGTGTCAACTTGGGTGGAATTGTTTTATGACGTTTGATCAGGTCTAGCTTTCAAGGGAGCGACCCAGAAGCAAAAAGAATATAACTAATTTAATTTAGTTTCTCAAAACCTAGATATTTGTTCGATTTTACCTAATATTTGTCCTGACTTAACACCCTAGTAGGGTTATTTTTAAAATCGACCAAGACATAACTGCATGAGTTGGGTTAATTTGCCATTGATTAACCCCTTGAAATCCTGGAATAAATCCCAGAGTATGGGAATAGGATTAGGAAATGAAAAGTCTAATCCCAAACAACAAAACTTTACTTAATAGGACATTTACGAATGGCTAAAATTACAATCTCTGACCTTGCTATTTCACCTGTTTATGAAAGCTTCATTACTGAACTTGATCAGAATATCATCAACGGTATAATTGGCGGCGACTGTGATGATGTAAAATTCAGAAAAAATGGTAAAGTAAAAAGGGCTAAAGGTTGCAGTTCATCAGACCTAACAGCTATATTGAAACACAATGAAGAATAGATAAATACGTTTTTATGGGTAGGACATTTATCAATGGCTAGGATTAGCCTATCAGCTCCCCATTCTGCTGAAATACAGGTAAATTATCTGTTAATTTAAGTATCAGCCGCAGAAATTTTTCCTATGCTGGGAGATGCTGCTAAATAGGTGTTCTGATAAAATACCTAATTAGGTATAAAATAATCCTCTGGTATCTATCAGAGGATTATTTGATTAATTGAGCAATCTCTACTAAATTTATTACTCTAACTTTGATTCCAAATTTTTTACCACCTCAATTTTATCAATTTGTTGCTTCAGCCATCCACTAAACAAATCCGAGATAATTTGATACCTGAGCTGCTCATCCAATTCCCCTTGAACAATCTCCTCCACCAAAACCAAATGCACCCCCTGAGCAGTCACAATCGGCTTAAGCACCTCCGGGGGATTAGCAGCAAAAACAGCAGCGGAAATCTCGGGCTTCAAATCTTTACGGTACATTATCCCCCGATAGCCAAGTTTTCGACGTAACTCCTGATCCTGAATATACTCGTGAGCCACATCATAAAAACTGACATCCCCTTCCTGAATTTCATAGAAAAGTTCCAGAGCCAAATCCTGATCATCTAATACCACTTCATACATCACCACACCGGCATAATCCAACTGATTTTCATAAAAATAAGACTCAACTTTATCCCCAAATAAATGAGCAGATAACTTTCCCGAGCTAACCGTGTCATAGACAACGTCCTCAAAATCATCCAGAGACATACCACGTTGTTCTAACCAAGCCCAAGTTTCATCAGCACTACTCAGGTTGTTCATTAATCGCATTTGGTCAGCTACTTTCTGAAGTTCTTCAACCTCAATAGTTATCCCCGCTTCATCTACAGCATCCTTGACAACCTTACGAGTAACAATCTCCTCAACTAGATCAGGAATATTACCCGATAGCTTAACTTGATGCCAAATATCTTCCTTAGTAATAGTTATCTTTTGGTGGGAATTAACCATAAGTTTTGACCTAATTTACCTCTTAATTATTTGCTCTAGGATTGTCAGTTTAGATGTGAAACTAGAAGTTATGGGAACAGGGAATAGGGAACAGGGAACAGGGAACAGGGAAGTCGGATAACGATCAATTTCATCTGGCCATCTGAGCATCTCCCGATTAGACATCTACAACTTCAACCCTCCCTGCTGTAACTTCTTAAACGGATCCAGAATAAAATCAATAATCCGACGCTGGCGCACAATCACCTCAGCCATGGCCGTATCTCCAGGACGCAAAGCAATACACTTATCAGCGTCAGGTATACAATCCTGTTTCAGTTCAATTTCTAAATCATAAACCGCCCTCTTACCATTAGGAGTATCCACCTCAGAGGTAGTAGGAGAAATGTCTACTAACTCTCCTGGAACCACTCCATAATCCTGAAACGGATAGGCATCAAACTTCAGCTTCACTGGCATTCCTGTCTCTAAAGAACCACTTTCAGTTGTTGCCATCTGCCCTCGAATTACCAACACCGAACCTGACGGTGCAATTTCCGCCACCATAGTTCCTGACTGGACTACCGCTCCAGCAGCTTGAATCGGTAATTCAAACACCGTACCACTGACCGGTGCCTTTAATACTCGTTGCTTTAACTGAAGCTGCAACGAGTCAATCTGACCCTTACTTTGAGCAATTTCTGAATTCAGCGTAGTGATTTGTGTATCCAAATTCTTCAATTGTTCCTCAACCCTCAGCACCGCTAATTTACCTGAGTGGCTCAGAGTTTGATAACTTCTTTCTTGTTCCTTTAGTCGTAATTCTGCTTGTTCAATATCTGCTCGCGCTTGTCGAAGGGTTCGTTCATAACTACTCTGTTGTTCAGTGAGACGTAACTTACTCTGCTCAATCTCTGACTTGGTTTGTTCATACAACCGTTTCCTATCTTGTAGCAAATCTTCCCGGTCTACTACTTGGATTTCCGAAACAATCCCTTCCTCATAGGCATCCTTGTAACGCTTCACCTCCCGCTCAGCATTATCCAAACGATTCTCAATTATATTAAAAGACTTTTGACTAAGTTGAAAGGTCTGACGCGCCTGATTAACTTGAGCTAACTTTTCTTCTTGTTGTAAATCATAGGAATTCTTCAGAGCCTCCAGATTCTGTAGCGCTTGGTCTACTTGTGTTTGTTTTTCCAACACTTGAGCTTGATTTTGTTGCTCCTGAGTTGCCAACGCTACCACTAATTGATTTTTCAGCAACTCTAACTGAGACAAGCGATTTAATTGACCTTTTAACTTATCTTGTATTTGCCTTATTTCTGAATTAACCAACTCAGATTCTAAGACTAATAACTGTTGTCCAGCGTCTACTTTGTCTCCCTTTTTTACCTTAATATCTGCTACGGTTCCCGCCACAGCTGCATCCAGCCTCACCGTCTTTCCTTTTGGTTCTAGTCGTCCCCTAGCGGTACCGGTTTCATCAACTTGAGATAGCATAGCCCAGGGCAAACTGATGCCGACAAATATGATTAGAAAGTACATCAGTCCCCTTGTCCAAACTTGGGGTAAACTATCGAGGAGTTCTTGAGTGGCCTCAGACCAATCATCCCGAGATGGAGCTGGTGTTGGAGAAGTCAACGTTTCTTGGTGTTGTTGGGTGGCAGGATCTCCGTTTAATCGTCTGTTTAATGTATTTGGCATGGGATTAGTGATTAGTGATTAGTGATTTAGCAAAGGGAACAGGGAGTAGGGAGTAGGGAGTAGGGAGTAGGGAGTAGGGAGTAGGGAGTAGGGAGTAGGGAGTAGGGAGTAGGTAACTAGTGATTAGTTATTGCTCAAAACTGTTAGAGGTTATTTGATAACTCATCACTCAACTTCCTCAGCCTTAAATTGCTGTTGATTCAGATAATAATAATGTCCCCGTTTTGCCATTAACTCTTTATGGGTTCCCCTTTCAATCAATACTCCTCTATCCATCACTAAAATTAAATCCGCATTCTGGACTGTAGACAACCGATGAGCAATCACTAATGTTGTCCTCCCTTTGAGAATCTGATTTAAATTATTCTGAATAATCCGTTCGGATTCGGCATCTAAATGGGAGGTGGCTTCATCTAAAACTAATAACTTAGGATTCCCTAACAAAGCCCGTGCGATCGCAATCCGTTGCCGTTGTCCACCAGACAACATTCCTCCCCCTTCGCCAATCTGGGTTTCATACCCCATGGGCAACTGTTTAATAAATTCATCAGCACCAGCCAATCGTGCTGCTTCTATAATCTCGTCTAGACTAGCAGCGGAATGACCTAAGCTAATATTTTCCCGAATGGTTCCACCAAACAAAAACGTATCTTGGTCTACTACTCCCACTTGCGATCGCAAAGACCCTAAGGACAAACTCGTAATATCTAGTTGATCAATCAATACTTTACCATCCGTAGGAGGATACAATCCCAATATCAATTTAGAAATCGTGGTTTTCCCTGAACCACTGCGTCCCACTAGGGCTACCATTTGTCCTGGTTTCACTTCAAAGGAAAGATTTTCCAGTACATTTACCTCACTTTCTGGGTGATAGCGAAACGTTACCTTATCAAAGCAAATGTGACCTTTAATTGGTGGTAAGGATTGACGCGCCTGCTGCTGCAAATCCTCCTCTGGTTCCGCATCCAACACATCATTAATCCGTTCCATAGCAATTACTACTTCCTGGAATTGATTCCATAACACCGTTAACCGCTGGAAGGGAGTAATCACATTTCCTAGCAGCATATTAAAAGCCACTAATTGCCCAATAGTTAGCTGATTTTGAATTACTAACCACGCTCCGTACCAGAGTAGGGCTGTTGTCGTCACCGCTTCAATAGCATTGCTGAAAATTTGGAGCCGATTGCTGATCACTTGCCCAGTAAATCCCTGTTTTATCTCCTTATTTAATAACTCCTCCCAATGCCAACGTACTGTTTGTTCTACTGCTGTGGATTTAACCGTTCGGACACCAGAAAGGGTTTCAATCAGATAGCTATTCTCCTGGGCGTAAGCCTGAAATATTTCCCGGGAAATCCTCCGTAAAAACGGAGTCGCGATTAAGGCTAGTAGGAAAAATGGCGGCACAATCACTAAGGCCAACAACGCCATTTTCCAACTGTACCAAAACATCAATCCTACATAGATAAATACCGTTAGTAAATCCAGCAGAATTGATAAGGCTTCACCGGTAAGGAACTGCTCAATCTTGCGGTTTTCCTGGACTCGTGATATAATGTCACCAACATAGCGGGACTCGAAAAATGAGAGAGGCAACCGCAGTGTATGGCGAATAAATCCTACAATCAGCGCTGCATCTACTTTATTAGCCGTGTGGTCTAGTAGATATTGTCGCAACCCCATCATCGCCACTCGAAATAGGCTAAACATCAGTAGCCCTAACCCTACCGCCATTAAGGTTAGCCCAGAGCGCTGCACCACCACTCGGTCTAAAATTAGCTGGGTAAATAGAGGTGTAATTAATCCAAATATCTGGATAAATAATGAAGCGATAAACACTTCGAGCACCACTACCCCATGGGGTTTCATTAACTCAAAGAATTGCCAGAAGGTAGTAGTCGTCTCTTTAGCATCCTTGAGTAACGCAGTCGGTTGTAGCAGCAGTGCATAACCGCTCCAATCTGCTTTAAATTGCTGCTGGCTGAGGGTACGTTGACCAATGGCCGGGTCAGCAACAATAACGGAATTTTTGGTTATTTGATAAACAACAATATAATGTTTACCTTCCCAGTGAACAATGGCTGGTAGTTTTTGTTTGGCTAGCTGGTCAAGACTAGCTTTAACCGGACGAGTAGAAAAGCCAATACTTTCTGCTGCTGCTGATAATCCCCGCAGTGATGCACCATTACGGTCTACATTAGCGATATCTCGCAAACGATTCACACTAAACCGTTTACCCCAATAGCGAGATACCATTACCAAACAGGCGGCACCACAGTCAGAACCACTCTGCTGGGCAAAATATGGATAGCGTCGGATTACCCGTTGCCACAAATGTCCCACTCGTTGATTAGGATTGGGAAAATAGGCTTTACTAATCGTTTTGGCAGGTGTGGATGGGGGAGGAGGTGATGGGCTGATGGGTTGGGGTGATGGAGTGGGCTGGGTGTCGGAGTCAACCAGTACTGAATTTTGCCTACGGGCGAGATCATACAGATGGTCTCGGATGTTAGGATATTTGCTAATTAGTGGAAACAACAATTCAGGGGTGAGATAGCAAAGCTTCAGATTCCGAGAAGCCCTCGCTGAGTAAGGCGAAAAGGATGCATCGGGAAAAAAGGTAGATTCCCCAAACGAGTCTCCCTCTGTCAAGGTGGCAAATTTTTCCCCAGCACTGTTGAGTAATCTAACCTTGCCGGTAATCACGATATAAATACCAGCTTCCGCTTGTTCAGCTTGCCAAAACTGGCCGACTTTGGGTTCGATAAATTTTATCTGTTTGAGAATCCGGGAAAATTCGGCATCATTAAACTCTTGCCCTAGGGTATCCCTCAGCTGCTGAGAAGAAATTGGGGCTAAATTTTGAACCATAATCCTCTAAACCTAAAAAATCTTCCAGGGAGAGTTAGCGATCTAGATGGCAGGGTCGCGATATCCAGGCAAAATCCTGTGGTAATATGAAGGCAATGTAAAGTGATCAAAAACTCTCTTTATATTTGGGTTGCCATTCGAGCTTCATACCGAAACAACAGAATTTTTGTAGGGTTTTGCCACCACCAAACTAATCAATCAAAGTATGATGGTTGCGGTGGGACAAGGCGTGAGCTTGAAACGCCTACTGGAAAGCGCACCAACAGAAAGGCGCGAAATTAAAAATTGAAGTAAACCCACAGTTGTTAAGAAGAGCCTGCCGGATCTAGGAGTCTGTTGACAGGGTTAAAGTCAACGTGGTGTTAACCCTTTGGCCCTGGGATAACCACAGAATAAACACTGTTTTAACCCGTTAAGATGTCAATATCAACCAATTTCAAGGAAATTAAATAACCAAGATGGAAGAAGAATCCTATTCTTACCGGTAGTCTGCTGGGTATTATATAACAGAAGATTGTTCTGTGAAAAGCGTTTTTACTATCGCTAGGCAAAAAACCAAGACTATCAAAGAAGCCAGTCAGCGGACTTTAGATCGGATACTTCAAGAGCATCCAGGTCCCGAATCGCAATCCGATTACTAGGCTGATTGAGATTGCTACTTTCGTTTTCACAGACAGGTTTCCCTTTGGTAGACAGCCCCATTTGTTTCAGCAGCCGATTGACATGCTGAGGGGTTATTTGAATTCCCAACTCTTTCGCTAGATGTTTACTTAACCACCCCGCCGTCCAACGCTCAAAGGCATAACCAAATTCTTTTGGACCACGGCTGACCAGTTCTCGCAACCGTGCCAGATAGTGATCATTTACTGCTTTAGGGCGACCAATGGGATGATCATTCCAGTTATGGGCTTGACCCATACGAGCCATGAGAATCCAATGGCGTACTGTAGCGGCACAACACCCTAGGGCTTTACAAATTTGAACTTGGCTTTTCCCTTCATCCGCTAGCAGCATAATTTCGATACGCTGACGATACTGTTGTGGTAAATCCGATTGCAGATTTTTTTGCAGCAGTTTGCGCTGAAACGGTGTCAAACAAAGACCTACAGAAATGCGTTCGCGTAGCGTGGCCGTAGGCCAATCGCTCTTACTTTCGGATGTCGATTGATGGTGTGACATAGCTGTCATTGATTAGAAGTTGGCATAAGTAGGGAGAAACAATCAGCAAAACTCTTCTTGATGCAAAGCGCGAGTGGGGGAAACCCCCTCATGAAGGTGCTGCATTGCTATAAGCGCGTTTTTATCTGGGTTGTAAACACACGTATTGCTGAAAAATGCAAGAGGCAAAAGGCCAAAGGCAAGAGGGGAAAGACAGCTGGAGTTTTATTGGACAATAAAAAAAGACCATACAGGTTTACATCTCAAATACAAAAGCTATAGTGGGACATCAAAACACAAATAAAAGCTAACTGTGTGGCCAATGTGGCGCAATTTTAATAAAAATAATTAATTTATGTTGATTTTTGTATAATAAAGTGATATAGGCATCCTGAATCTTTAAGACAAAGCGATGCAGCAAGGGAACAGGGGAGCCAGCACGGTCAAAGGAGGCCACCCCATAAGCGACTGGCGTGGTTTCCGACCCTCGCGCTTTGCATCAAGAGAAGGAAAGCAATTTGATCAGATGGTGCTTGCCCATATCCTCGTGATCAGTTGTGGACTAATCTAATGTGGGCGAATATAATTTACCGATCTGAGCTGATGGGCAGATGGGAAATGGGGGCATGGGGAGAGGTATTGACGTTTTTTTCCCAATATAGTATTATTTTGTATTTAAATTCTGATTAGCTTAGGGATTGATCCTAAGTTAGTCATAGGTCATGGAGAAAATATGAAGGATGAAGGGTGAAGTATCAAGTATGAAGTATCAAGTATGAAGTATCAAGGGTGAAGTGGAGCGATAGAACCTATGGCTCCTATGTTGATTAGACCCAATTAGCAATCACCAATTACAATCAATGACTAAATGAAACATGGACTTGATGCCTACGCTCACTTGGACTCGCCCATCCACAGTTGGGAACCTCGTGCCAAGCTAATTGCCCTATTGACCCTAATTTTCGCGTTTTCCTTTGTACAGCATTTGATAGTGCTACCAGGGATGGTGGCTCTGACCCTAATTTTTTATCGAGTCTCTCGCCTGCCACTGTCCTTTCTGTTGAATCGGTTGCGCTATCCGGGATTGTTTCTGTTAGGGATTACACTGCTACTCCCCTTCACAGTAGGCACTACCGTGATCATCCAGCTTGGTCCAATCGCCCTGCGACAGGAAGGACTGCTAACCCTAGTGCTGATTGCCACCCGTTTCCTATGTATTCTGACCATTAGTGTGATTTTATTTGGCACCGCACCCTTTTTGACCAACATCAAAGCTATGCGATCGCTTGGTCTTCCCTCACTGCTAGCGGATATGACTCTGTTGTCTTACCGCTATATTGAGCAATTTAGTAACGACCTAGCTAAAATGAAGCGGGCAATGCAGCTGCGAGGTTTTCGTGCCAAAGGACATTCGCTTTCATGGCAGGAATTTGGACGTCACCCAGTGGGTTCGCTACTGGCATCCTTCGCCCGTAGTTACCGTAACCTGAGACTTTTAGCGTCCCTAACCGGAACACTTTTGGTGCGCAGTTACCAGCAATCCCAGCAAGTCTATAAAGCGATGATTTTACGAGGGTATAGTAACACCTCTAAATTTATGGTTTCTGAGAGTTCTGGTGTGACAAGAGAGACTAGAACACAGAGCTTTTCATTACCGCTTCCTAGGGGAAAGCGTAGGTCGTCTAGTACAAACACTGCTAGTTTCCACCACTACATTGCTCTGGGACTCACTAGCTTGATTTCAGTAGGATTTGTGGTCGCAGAAATTCTCTTAACATAAGCATTACCGAAGCGAATTCAGACTCATCAATGATGACTAATTAATGGTAATCAAATCAAGGTAATATTGATTCCGGTTAACGACTTATAAGTTTAGGGTTTGGGTTGGGGTTTTGTTAATTTAAATTAAAAAAAATTAACATTTAAATTAATACTTAACAAAATTCGCTCACCCCGACTATAAGTGATTAACCGGAATTAATATGGCTGAGAATTTATCCTAGCCTACACCGAACGCTATCAGGCGAAACGACTTCATTCTTGGCCTTAAGGCCGTAGGCCACGCTCCGCGAACGGCCACGCTACGCGAACAGACTTCATCCTTCAGACTTTTACCGTGACCCAGCAAAAACAAGAATTTTTTTACCGAGAAGATTACATTGAACCCTATCAGTCACCTACTTCCTTACACTACGCCCTTGCCATTGATAGTCTGTATTTTTCATATCCAGAGCAACCGGATAGTTTACGCAATATCAATCTCACCATTAAGCCAGGGGAACGGGTAGGTTTAATTGGACCGAATGGTGCTGGTAAAACTACCCTATTTCTGAGCATCTGCGGCATTTTAAAACCAACTAGGGCAAGAGTGATGCTGTTATTTGGCAAACCTGTGGTAGCGGGTGAGTTTCGCCCAGAAATTGGTCTGGTGTTTCAGAATCCCGATGACCAGTTATTTTCCCCTTCGGTCTGGGATGACGTAGCCTTTGGACCAGAGAATATGGGGTTACCAGCGGTTGAGGTTGAACAGCGAGTTCAACAAGCCCTATCCCTGACGGGTGTGGAACACTTAGCGGCTCGAGTTCCCCACAACCTGTCTGGGGGTCAGAAGTGTATGGTAGCGATCGCAGGGGTTTTAGCCATGGGTCCATCCCTAGTGCTTTACGATGAACCCAGTGCCAATCTTGACCTTCGTTCCCGGCGTCGCTTGATTAGCTTTTTGAAAGGGTCCCAGGAGACAATACTGATTTCCTCCCATGACCTAGAACTGATTTTAGAAGTATGCGATCGCGTTTTGCTACTTGACGAAGGGCAAATTATTGCTGATGGTCCTCCTCAACAGGTGATGGCTAATCAGCAGCTGATGGAGTCTCATGGTTTGGAAAAGCCTCACTCTATAGTTTCAGTTATCAGTAATCAGTGAAAAGTTAGTCGTTGGCGGTTGACTGTTGATTGTTAACCGTCAACATTGATTAACTTGGTCAAGTCGCTTGACCTATGGTCACGCTGCTTAACGCGCTCCAATTCAAAATTCAAAATTATTAATTCAAAATGACAATCAGTGGGGGCTTGTACCCGCCACTGATTGAATACCACTGATAGCGAGCAATCCCTCGCTATCAGTGGGGGCTTGTACCCGGAATTAAAAAATTGCAAAATTTGTTCAATTTTATATTTTTAATTTTTAATTTTTAATTTTTAATTCCCCAAAGGGGTCAGCAGGATGGTGCTGGAGTACTTCAATTACCTTCCCCACTTAAAAACCGCTGCTCCCCAAGTCAATCCTGCACCAAAGCCGGAGATAGCTATAATATCTCCTGATTTAATTTTCTCAAGCCGCACTGCTTCATCCAACACTATAGGTATAGAAGCTGCTGAGGTATTACCATATTGGGCGAGATTACTTAGAACCTTGTCCTTAGGAATATCCAGACGTTGGGCAACTGCATCGAGAATCCGCTGATTAGCTTGATGCAAGACCAGCCAATCCACCTGTTCAGTGCTGAGATCGGCTCGGAATAATGCTTTTTCAATCACTTCCGGTACCTTTTGCACCGCAAAGCGATAAACCTCTTTGCCACTCATGGTAATGGGTTGATAAGTCCCTTTAGCAACAGTCAAACCCTTGACAATTTCCTGCTCTTGTGGTTCATAGGCTAACTGAAGACAGCTATTTTGGGTACCATCACTACACAGTGCAAATCCCAGTAAGCGATCGGATTGATTTGCCTGCAAAACTACAGCCCCAGCACCATCTCCAAATAGTACACAAGTACTTCGGTCTGACCAATCTACCCACCTTGAGAGAATATCCGCACCAATCAGTAAGACATTTTGGTAAACGCCAGTGCGGATAAATTGGGACGCTGTAGCCAGTCCAAAGACGAACCCAGAGCAGGCTGCGGTTATATCAAAGGCAACTGCTTTTGATGCTCCCAGGAGAGCCTGAACTTGATTAGCACTGCCAAACAAATCATCTGGGGTTGAGGTGGCTAGGATAATCAGATCTAGGTCTTCAGGAGCAATTCCAGCCATAGCGATCGCATTCTTTGCTGCCGCAGTAGCCATCTCACTTAGACTCCCTTGTGCATCCACCAGATGCCGTTGCCGAATTCCGGTACGGGTGGTAATCCACTCATCCGATGTATGAACCATCTGGCTTAGTTGATGGTTATCGAGGGTAACCTCTGACGCTGCGGAACCGCTTCCGGTAATAGCAATGCCTGTTCCTAGTTGATTCAAGGCTCTTCTCCATCAGTTGCATCCCATGTTTTTCTCTTCCCAAGTTCGCTGCTTAGGGAGAAGGCGGAAATACTGGTCATTGATCAATCTTGCCATCAATGCCACACTCAACTATAGCACACAAGTCTTAAACAACTATGGTGTGCGGCTTGTGGGAGGCTCAAGCTAACAATCTGCCATTATAACGCAACTTTACTAGCCCTCTTGTAAGTACAGTTATCCTTTGCCACCCTAAGACGGTGGCCAATTCCGCTAAAAAATTCTAACACGAGACTTGATCAGCTAGTCAAAATTTAGTCCCCATGGTTGACATTCTTAAGATTAACGGTTAACCATAAACTGTCAACCGTCAACCGTCAACCGTCAACAAAAAAACAGTTGCCCTAATGGTGGCCTTGAAATACCGATCAGCCGATCATTCCTTACTCCTGACTGCTGGAATTGCTAGCCACTGATTCCTTAGAGCTTTTGAAGTGATTGGCTTTAATCCGCTCTATTACGCGGTGATCAATGGCTTCTTGAGCCAACCGAATCGCGTTAAAAATTGATGGGGCTTGGGAGCTACCGTGACTAATAATACAAATTCCTGCCACCCCTAAGAGTAGGGCACCGCCATGTTCTGCATGATCCATACGCTGCTTAATCCGCTTCAAGTTGGGTTTTAACAATGCTGTACCTAGCTGACCTTGTATCCCTTGAGGCAGTTCTTCTCGGATAATTTGCAGCATCACCTCCCCTACAGCTTCGGCAAATTTGAGCAGTATATTGCCCACAAAGCCATCGCACACAATTACATCAAACTGACCTGAGAGTACATCTCTACCCTCAGCATTGCCTATAAAGTTTATTCTGGAATTTTTTCGTAGCAGTTGATGAGTGCGGATGGCCAAATCATTGCCTTTACACTCTTCCTCACCAATGTTTAGCAGTCCTACCTTAGGATCTTCCATGCCCAAGACATACTTGCTATATACTGACCCCATGATGGCAAACTGCTCTAGATATTTAGGGCGACAATCCACAATTGCCCCCACGTCCAATATAATCACTGGCTTGCCAGCCATGATGCTAGGAAACACTGCGCCAATTGCGGGACGGTCAATCCCTGGCAGACGCCCTAAGCGCAATAGAGCCGCTGCCATGGCTGCCCCAGAGTGACCAGCACAGACTACAGCGTCAGCACGTCCTTGCTTGACTAAGTCCATGGCTACGTTAATAGAAGCCTTGGGCTTACGCTTCAAGGTCACCAAGGGTTCTTCGTCCATGGCAACGACACCATCAGCAGCTACAATTTCTATCTGACTTGATCCGTGGTGTTGGGCAATAGAGGATCTAATTTGCTCAGGATCCCCTACCAACAATACCTCTACCCCTAATTCAGCTTGTGCTCTAATAGCTCCAGCAACTATTTCATGGGGGGCATAATCCCCGCCCATAGCGTCTATTGCGATTCGTGCGCCAGTCGATGCCATTGCTCAAAGTTTATAGAAACCTTCCACATCTTACCAGAACGATTACCTGGAATAGTAAACAATGTGATCTGTTTAACTTGAGGTTTGGAACCCGAAAGGCTTGCATGCTGACATGTTCTCAACAGAACTGTTCAGTAGCAGCATTCAGTATGTGACATACTCCCACACGCTCATCGTTCGCTTCGCGTGGCCTTTGGCCAAGATTACAGTGTGGGCTTCTTACCAACTCCAGCCATCACTTCGGATACTCGGTAAGCTTTATTAAAGACACGGGATGCCCCTCCGCACCGGAACAATACAATAAGTTCTATTTTTTAGCCACGTAAGTGGATGACAAACCAGCATTTAAGGCCTTTGGCCACGCTACGCGAACGGCTTTGTTTATCAGGACATATATTATAGCAATTCTATACATACCCTGTGCAAAATTCATCCCACACCTATGCTACGCATTAGGTGTGGGGCTTCTTTTGCCGGACAGCTAAAATAGAGCAGCCTCAAGAAACAAATGTGGTGTAGTGAATGCTAAAACAACTTGCTGCTGGGATCCTGGCCGGTGCGTTTGTCGTTATATCTGTGAAACTTTGGAGAATTCTGCAACCAATCAACCTTGATCAAGCTCAACTGATGGCTTGGCGGAATACCCCCTTGTTTACCTTGCCAGCTGAACCAGACCCGTCTGCTGAAGCGATTGTGGCTGAATTCATAGAAAAATGGAGTGTTCAAGGTTCAGCAGTTAAGCAAGGAGTATGGATTCAATCGGGACTGACTAGACTGGCGACCCACCGGGGGAATGTTCCTTTACCAGCAGCTTCAATCACGAAAATTGCCACTAGTCTAGCGGCATTACAGCAATGGGGACCAGCTCATCAATTTGAAACTAGAGTCAGTGCCACCGGAATAGTTAAAGATGGGGTATTGCAGGGAGATTTAGTAATTACTGGTGGTAGCGACCCGTTTTTTGTGTGGGAAGAAGCGATCGCATTGGGTAATAGCCTAAATCAACTGGGAATCCGCAGGGTCACTGGGAATTTAGTCATCATTGGCAATTTCACTATGAATGATCAGGACAACCCAGAAATTGCTGGTGGGCAACTCTTGCAAGCTTTAAAATCCAGCAGCTGGTCTTGGCAGATTGTCCGCCAGTATCAATCCATGCCCAAAGGAACCGAGAAACCCCAATTAGAAATTGCTGGTAATGTAGTCGTATCTGATACTCCCATTCCGAAGCAAGAATATCTGTTACTCCACAAGTCCTTGCCCCTGGTAGATATTCTTAGAGAGATGAACATCTACAGTAACAACGACGTATCTCAGATGTTGTCTCAAGCCATTGGCGGTGCTCAGACAACCGCTCGGTTGGCGGCTAGGTCAGCTGGCGTACCCGGTAGCGAAATTCAGTTGATTAATGGCTCTGGCTTAGGTATGGAGAATCGAATTTCCCCCCGTGCTGCTTGTGCTATGCTCATGGCTATTGAGCGCTTTTTACAGCCTTACCAGCTTAATCTTAGGGATGTCTTCCCCCTAGCTGGACGGGATACTAAAGGAACCATGCTCGACCGTAACATTCCCCCAGGGGCTGTGGTTAAAACTGGAACTCTGCGAGAAGTTAGTGCTCTAGCTGGTTTTCTCCCAACACGCGATCGCGGTTTAGTGTGGTTTGCCATCATTAACGGTGGCAACGATATCCTAGAATTTCGGGCAAAACAGGATCAGCTACTGCAACGCCTGTCTGTCGAGTGGGGTCCCCTTACCCAAAAGAGTGGCAATCCAACCCATAAACCATTGATCATTGGTGATCCCAAGCGTATTGAAAAAATCAGCAGTGCCTTGCTGATTGAAAATCCAAAATAGCAATATAGATATCGAGTGGGGTTGAAATTTTGTTGAAGGTTGAAGGTTGACCGTTGACCGTCAACCGTCAACAGTTAAGTTCAAGGGTTGAGCAACGGCTCCAAAGGCAGTTTCAGCAATAAATTAATTTAGGCTACAGTCAACCTTCAAACTTCAACTTTTAACCTTCAACCTTCAACCTTCAACCTTCAACTTTCAACCTTCAACCTTCAACCTTCAACCTTGGCCTTTCGGCCACGCTAAGCGAACAACTTTAAACCAGCTCAAGGAATAATTTCTGTTACCACTCTTTCCCCAACACCACTAGTTACTACAATATCTTGAGCTTCAAGGTTACCCACTGCTTTGTCACCAGTCGTATTAAATTGGGGTGAAACTTGTTCATATATTACATTACCTGAGGCTTCCATCTGTTGGGTGGGGATATCCCAAGTTAGCTGATTAGCGTACAGTTTGGCTTGCTTACGGCTTCCCTCCCCTTGTACTCCTCCAGTTAACCTAACTACTTTCTTACCCAAATCTACCCGTCCCCTGTTAGCTGTTACCATCAGTTTCTCCTGCTGGTGAACAATTCTAACCGGCTGATCGGACACAACAGTTTTATCATTCAAATTCCAAACTGCTGAATTACTCGATATCAGGACCGGTGGTTCGACCGAAGTCAACTGCACATTTTTCTTGAGAGTTGCTATATTTGTCTTAAGGTTTACCTCAGAATTGTCGGCTTCCACTCGTTCTGTTACTATCTTATTTTTATAGCGTTCAATAAGTATGCTTTTGTTACCAATTACCTTCTGTTGTTCGATTTGCCAGAGCAAACGTTCTGTTTTCATTTGCAAGTTTGGGTCTTTCGATATGGCTGCTACTTGACCAATTAATTCCAACTTCTGGGTTCGACTTAAGTAACGCCCTTCCTTTGCGGATGCTTGTAGTTTAGGGTGATTACCTTTAACGTTATTGCGGATAACTAACAAATCTTCCTTAGGTTTCCACTCAGACTCATCACCTCGTAACACAGCACCATTACGGGGATCAGTAGCCGTGACCTGACCTTTGAGAAACACTATCTCACCATTCTCTAGGATTTCACCACTCTGGGCTGACACCTGTAAAATCAGTTTCCCATCTTGATACAAATCCCCATTGGGTTTGTCAATGTAAGCGATTTTTCTATCTGGAGAGTAAGTCGCTTTATCTCCTGTAACTTTCCATAGAGGACGACCTTGCTTATCTGACTGATCTAGAGTGACGTTTTTAAAGACTAGACTTCCTTCAATTTTTTCAGTAACGTTAGTGTCTTCCTGAACTTGATTTAATGGCTTCGGCTCACTCTTACAGCCAGATAATGAGTAAACCGTGACAATCAAAATAAAAAAAATCAGACATCTCTTTGAGTATAAAAACATATGGTATGGCTTAAGAGCGTGTGATTAGGATAAATGACTATAAAATAATCGATACAAAGCTTAATCAGAAAGACTTGTATCGATTTAAAAAAGCAATTTTTATAAAAATTGCTGACTAGGAAACCCTATACTAGTTATTACTAGTTATTAGAAGTTTTTATAACCTCTATAGTTCCTGGGGGGCGACAAGCCCCCCAAAGTCCTTGTCAGCTCTAGGTTTAAGGTCACTATCATCCCAAACTATACCTAGACAATCATGAGCATATTTTCAATTACTGAGAACTCAATCCCTGATTCTTTCGTCCAAGTGGTCGAAAAATCGGGTTGATAAGTTGGGTAACTGAATTGACGCGCATCATGACCAGATAAGGATTATAGCCTACCTTTCACCCCCTCAGCGCTCGGCAGAATATTTTCAATGACTGAGAACTCAATCCCTGATTATTTCCTTCAAGTTGGATATAAGTTTTGTAACTTAATTGACCAAACCCAGATGAGTTAATGATTATAGGTGACCTGTTACCCCCTCATCTATACTTGACGTAGTTGCTTAGCTTTAAGTTTTTAGATGGTTTACCCTACTCCATGAATAAGGTTTGTATGTCAACTATAGGAGGGCAAAGCATCGGACATAAACTATAGGGTTTCAGCCACTAATTACTGCCCGAATGCTACAAGACATGAGAAACAAACGCCCACACACCTACATCGTAGTTTCGACCCCATCAGACAGACCCTAATCACCAATGACAATGACTAATGACTAATCACTAATGACTAATCACTAATCACTAATCACTAATCACTAATCACTAATCACTAATCACCAAACTATTTGTGCTGTTCATCCATCACATTGAACCCAGACAACGGACGGTAAGTATAGTTTTGTTTGGGTGTTTTTTGGATACTTTCTTGGATGGTATCAAGGTCAATATAGCGGTCAGCTACATTAATGAGACTATCACTGGTCATCGAGCGTAGGCTGACTACCTCAACCCGAACTCCCCGATAACTTACAGAATCCACTGCATAGGCAAGATCGCCATCTCCACTGACTAGAACTGCTGTGTCGTAGGAACCCACTAGTGCCATCATGTCAACAGCAATTTCTACATCCAGATTAGCTTTTTTTGAGCCATCTGGTAGCTGCACTAAATCTTTGGCAATTACTCGGTAGCCATTACGACGCATCCAGAGAAGAAAGCCCTGCTGCTTCTCATTAGTACGATCAACACCAGTGTAAAAGAAAGAGCGTAGTAGCCTAGACCCTGCTGTCAAACGACACAATAGCTTAGTGTAGTCAATTTCAATCCCTAGTTGCAGGGCAGCATAAAATAAGTTTGAACCATCGATAAAGATGGCAACACGACCACGGTTTTCTAGGACTTGTTCAGGTGTAAAAATTGGGTCATGATTATAATGGCTCAGCATTTTTATTATACCTCTTTGTTAAAAAAAAAATTTAAAAAACTTTTTACTTAATCAGCATTAAGGTAAGATGCCGATTAAGTTTTTGGTTAATAAGACGGAACCAAATTAGGTGAGTTCCAGTCGTGCAAATACCGGTTTGGGTTTTCCTAGCTTCTGGTTTTGAGGTAAAACCCCCCAAGATGCATGGGATACATAGGGCGCAGCCAAAAAGATCTGTTCTTTTTGGCTAAAGTCGATGGCAAAACCTAGTTGTTGGTAAATCTCCGTACTAATACTGGGAATAATCGGTGATAAGAGATAGGCAGCTAAGCGCACTGACTCTAAAACTGTATATAACACTTGTTCAACCTCTTGCTGTTTTCCTTGTTTATACAAGCTCCAGGGAGCTTGCTGATCTAGAAATTTGTTACTGGCTCGAATCAGAGTAAATATTTTTTGGCAAGCTTGGCTAAACGCTAGGGATTCATAAGCCCTAGCGACTTGTGAACCGAGATCTAAGCCAATTTCGAGCAGAGGATTGACCTGTGAAATATCTGAGCCAGTTAAACCTGGAACAATACCTTGACAATACTTTTTAGCCATGCCCAAGGTGCGATTGAGCAAATTACCTAGGTCATTGGCTAAATCCGCATTGACGATATCTATAAAACGGGTTTCACTAAAATCCCCATCTCGCCCAAATTCAATCTCTTTTAGAAAATAATAGCGAATTGCATCAGCACCGTATTTATCTACCAACTCCACTGGGTCTAGGGTATTGCCTAGACTTTTTCCCATTTTTTGACCATCTTTGGTCAGAAAGCCATGACCAAATACTTGACCTGTAACAGGTAGAGAGGCTGACATTAACATGGCAGGCCAGTATACAGCATGAAAGCGCAGTATGTCCTTACCGATAAGATGTATATTGATCGGCCACCATTTTTGTAAGGCATTATCAAGAGTTGGTTCACTATCGGGATCCAATAGGGCAGTCACGTAGCCTAGTAAGGCATCAAACCAAACATAGATGGTGTGGCTGGGATCAACCGGTACTGGGAAGCCCCAATCGACATTCAATCGTGAAATCGAAAAATCCTGTAGTCCCTGACTGACAAAACTCAACACTTCATTACGGCGACTTTCCGGTTGGATAAAATCCGGTCGCTGTTGGTAAAGTTCTTCTAGCTGTTTTTGGTATTTAGAGAGCCGGAAAAAGTAGTTTTGTTCATCTCGCCACTCCGCTTCTTGATTGGGATGAATCGAGCAGCGGTTTCCAGGTAGAAGTTCCCGTTGCTCTTTAAATTCCTCACAGGAGACACAGTACCACCCTTGTTGTTGACTCAGATAAATGTCACTTTTATCCCAAACCCGCATGAAAAATTCTTTGACAATGGCTTGGTGGCGGTTAGCGGTAGTGCGGCTGAAACGGTCATACTGGATATTGAGCTTTTGCCAGAGGACATCAAATCCAGCAGCTATCTTGTCGCAATGTACTTGAGGATCTACCCCTTGAGTTTCAGCAGTCCGCTGAATTTTTTGTCCGTGTTCATCTGTGCCAGTAATTAACAGTATGTCTTTGCCCCGTAACCGTTGAAAACGAGCTACTGCATCAGATGCCATGGTGGTATAGGCACTGCCGATATGGGGTAAGTCGTTCACATAGTAAAGGGGTGTTGTAATGGCAAATGTATTTTTAGTAGTATTCGTATGAATCATATGAGTGTTAAAAACGCCCTCCAGCCAACTGATTTAACTTATTTAAGTGATTTATAACCTAGTGTATGGCTACTAGTATTAATTTTAGTTGTTACTTTATGTAGTATTTATCTAATCAGATTTACTTAAGTTTTAACCTTTTATAAAAAGTATCTGTCGCTACTTTTTAGTTGACGTTACTCAAAATTGTTTATTCTCTTGTAACTCATCCCAAGTATTTTAGTTGTGGGGTTTCGAGTCATTACTCCTTAGTCTGTTACTCATGAGTAAAGACTAATGATAAGCAGCCGATGAGTTATGCCACTCCCTTGAAGGAATAGAATCAAGGCCACCTTCTGTCACTTGATTATAAAGAAAATTAATTATTAACATAAGTTAGTAGTCTAGTTTAGATTTAACAGGCTTTTTCTACTACTGGCTTCATGCCTAATGTGTCAAGCTACACACTTGTAGTCACTGGCAGTCTATCACCATTAGTTGTGTTGCACCTGATTATCTCTACTTTAAGGCATCTGTCAATAGATAGAATTTGAAAATAATGTTAAGAAATGTTAATTTAGATTAGAAATTGATGACTGAAACTGATGTCTGACCATCTTCCCCTACAGGTTTATGATGCGCTGCTTGCTGCAATGGGAAGACAAATGTTCCAATATCGATGAGGATCGCATTTCTCATAAATCTGCCGTTGTAGTAGTGAGCAACCATCGTGGCTTTCTAGATGTCCCGTTGTTGATGGTAGCCTTAGGGCAACCAATCCCCATTGCTTGTGATCATTACATCGGACAAGTACCAGTGATGCGGGTGGGTTGTCCAGCAGATGGGTTGTTTCCCTCTAGAAAAACTAGAACATAGACTGTGGGCGTTTTTACAACAGGCAAGTCAGTTTCTCGAACATAATCATTGGGTTGGGGTGTTTCTAGTCCGAGCCCAACCAATGGTGAATTTGACTCAGCCTTTGGCAATAGGTAAGTTTTATAAAGGCTTTGCCCACTTAGCTTTGTGGACATCAGTTAAACAGGCAGCGCCGCGCCTATTAGCGATCGCTTCCCAAGAAGAAATCGTACACTCAGTGATACCGCTGGGATGGTTACTTTTGTTTGACCCATCTGAACCCCTATTTGAACAAATGGGTTGGCATCCGATGGTTATTCATCGCCGTGTGGTAGTATTAGTTGGACATTCCTCTTGGATTACACAGAAACAGCTGTAACACTATCAAGGGAAACAGATTGTCTGCCCCATTACTAAGACCTGCCAAGATTAAATTTCTAGGTTACTACAGGGGATCAAGGATAAAGTATCAAGTATGAAGTATGAAGGATAAAGGATAAAATCTGCTTGTTTGTGGCTCACTTATGGTTGAATAAAAATTTGATCCATAACCAGAAGTTAAACTACCAATTTCCTAGTTCTCATTTCCTAGTTCCTATTTCCTAGTTCCTATTTCCTACTGGGAGCATTTCACTTATGCAGAGCATTTGTACTAAAGCTATAGCCCCCTCATGTGTTTTAGCTTACTCTGATAGTAAATAGTTCATATGTTCTGCAACTTTGACCTGCTTCCCTTCATACTTCATACTCAAAGTCAACAATGCGGAAAGTTAAGAGTTGTCCGTTTTTCTTGACTCCGGGACAGTCTAATCGGTGATTATCTACTATTTGTTTATTTACCAGGGATGCTTCGAAAGGGTGAGCTGTTGGCAGTACAGACTCAACATTTAGAAACTGCTTTTGATGTCCGTTGTTTGGCGATCCCAACGGATGATTTAAGCAACTCTCAGAAGTTGGCAGGGGTAGTGGTTAACCTGATTGAAGCGGAACTCAACGAGGGAGCTTCACAGGACGTTTATCTGTGTGGCGAGTCCAAAGGAAGTCTGTCTGGCTTTGAAGGTAGCTCTGAAAACCCCCCATAGGATTGACCGGATTATTTTGAGTAACCGAGCTACTTCTTTTAACCAACGACCTGGGCTGAAATGGGGGACACAATTGATTTGCTGGCTTCCAGAGTAGGTATATCAAGCATCAGCCTTGGAACTTTTGCCGTTCTGATTAGCGTTAGGCAGAACTGCCCCAATCGAGCGCCGTGCTTTTCTGGAGGCTGGAGGCTATACAGTCTGTGTCTCAAAAAAACTGCTAGCTGGGGAATGTCTTTGGTCATGGAGTTTAATGTTTCACAAATCCAACTAAACAGTCTAACTCAATATATCCTAATCATTGCTAGTGCTGCTGACCAACTCTTGCCCTCGGTTAGGTAAGCTTTGGGTCTAGTTAGCGGTTTCCCCCAAGGAAAGATGATGGTGCTTCCCGAGAGTGGTCACGCCTGCCTAATCCAAACAGAGGTTAACCTGTAGAAGATTATCAGCTCCGCAGTTGAAAACCCCTGTGCTTCGCAGAAGCAGAAGGGGATTAAAAGGAGTGCCGGAGGGTGACTCCCCTCGTGACGAGAGTGATTTTCCTGAAATTGACTCTAGTTTCTGATTAGAAGCTCTAATCTTAACAAATCTTTATAATTGAGCCATTGTACCTTATACTACCAAAAGACAGTAGAAAGGAGAAAAAACAAGTATGTCGGAGGCCATCAAGCCGCTGACAGTGCCCAAGGAGTTCCTGGGTGCCCCGGATAAGTTTAACTTAACGTTACTCATGTTTGTGGCGGCGATCATCTTGGTGGTCTGTTCCACCAGTGGTTACTGGCTTTGGGATTTGCCTAACGCTTGCTGCTTTAGCATTAATGTCCTTGCCTTACACATGGTAGGAACAGTCATTCACGATGCCTCTCACCATGTTGCCCACAAAAACCGTTACGTCAATGCCCTAATGGGTCATGGTAGCGCCTTGATGTTAGGTTTTACCTTCCCAGTGTTCACGCGGGTTCATATGCAGCATCATGCCAATGTTAACGATCCCGACAATGATCCCGATCATTTTGTTTCCACTGGTGGTCCGCTGTGGTTAATTGCAGTCCGCTTCTTTTATCACGAAATATTTTTTTTCAAGCGCCGTTTGTGGCGTAAGTATGAGCTATGGGAGTGGTTTTTTAGCCGTCTATTCATCGCCATCATCATATATCTTGGTTGTCAATACGGCTTTTTAGACTACATCATGAACTATTGGTTTGTGCCAGCATTAGTTGTAGGTATAGCGCTAGGATTGTTCTTTGATTATTTGCCCCATCGTCCATTCAAAGAACGTGATCGCTGGAAAAATGCTAGAGTTTACCCCAGTCCCATCATCAACCTGCTAATTATGGGACAAAATTATCATCTAATTCATCACCTGTGGCCGACCATACCCTGGTACAAGTATCAGCCCGCCTACCGTGCTGTTAAACCCCTTTTAGATGACAAAGGTTGTGATCAATCTCTAGGACTTCTGGCCGGAAATAGTTTTTGGAACTTTATATACGACATCTTTTTAGGAATTCGTTTCCACCGCAAATCATCTAATAGACAAACCGAATCAAGCTGAAAATTTTTTTGTTGATGGTTGACCATTGATGGTTGACCATTGATACATTTGAATCAATAAAATTGTCTTCATTTTAATTGTTAATTGTTAATTTTTCATGGTTAATTGTTAATTAACCATTGACCATTGACCATTAACAATTTTATTTTGACTAATGACTAATAAAACTTGAACTTACCGCTGGCTAATTGGTAGGGTTAAGCCCCATTGTTAGTAGAAATAACCTGACAACTAACGGCTGAGTTGAGCTAAAGTCCAATCAGGCCTTAAATTTTTAGCCTGACGTAAATAGGGATGATAAATTTCAAGTTGAGAAACAGGAGTGTTGATGTGGATTAAACACCGGATACAACGCTCTAGGCTGCCCTCGACATGCATCTGTTGCACATCAAGTAAAGGAACATGATCCCAATTCGGACGTTCTCGTGCGATCGCAGCTGGAAATTTAGCATCCAAATCACGGGTCGTGGTGAAAATGGCACTAATAATTTCTTGATGGTCGATTTGATTATGAGCTTCGAGTTCATCTAGCAGTTCCATCACTGCTTCTCGAATCGCTGCTACTGTATTTTCTGAGGCAGTTGTTGCGCCTCGAATTGCTCTAACTCTCCAGTGCAAGGTAGGATCCTCCGAATTTCCCTGGGAGATTTGAGATCATACACGCTTTGTGAAATCTCAAATCTCCATGTTATCTTATGGTCGGTACAACCATAGGGGCTGACCGCTAGTTGATAGTTCAAACTCTAACCAATCTATACCAACAGATATCTGAGATCTATTGCGCATAAGGTTACCCGGTAGCAAGCGACTCAACAATGGTTTGGGTTCTTCGATGGTGAAAGACTTGGTTTTCTCTGGGTCAAGACCCACCAATTCCGCTGCCCAGCAACGGGCATCTTCTTCAGTTCCCAGGCGATCAACGACCCCCAAGTTATGTGCTTGCTCACCAGTAAAAATCCTACCATCAGCAAAACTTTTTACCACATCTACATCTAGCTTGCGACTCTGGGCAACAGTTTGTACAAACTGCTGATAACTGGTATCGATCAACTCTTGAAGAATAGTTTTTTCCGGCTCAGTCAGTTCCCGGTCAAACGCCAAGATATCTTTGTATGGACCTGACTTAATGACCTTAAAGGAAACACCGATTTTATCCAACAAGCGCTCTATATTGTTTCCCCGCAGAATCACACCAATACTTCCAGTGATTGTACCAGGGTTCGCTACTATATGTTCCGCTCCCATGCCAATGTAAACACCCCCGGATGCGGAGATATTGCCAAAGCTAGCTACAATCTTCACCTTTTCTCGCAACCGCACCAAGGCGCTATAGATTTCCTGAGAATCTCCCACTGTACCACCAGGACTGTCAATCCGTAATAGTAAGACCGGAAATTTCTTTTCTTCAACAGTTTTTAGGGCTTCGAGGACCCGTTTACGGGTACCACCAGCGATCGCCCCCGTGATTTCAATTCGAGCAATTTGTTTGAGAGATTTGCGTTTAAACGGCCAAGGCATAGGTGATTGTGAGTATCTAGTCTAGATTTAACTGATTACTGGAGCTTGTATATATAGTTTGCATCATTTTGTGACATCCTCCCGACGCTGAAAAGCGCGGTACAGCGCGGGCTTCCCAACCTCACGATTAGGCATTCCTGCGTTGCACTTATCTAGATTTAAAATCCCCGACAGTACGCACTCAGCAGGCAGTTTCCTTTCCCCAATAGTCCTTGGGTACTTTTCAATTCCACGATTACGAATTATTTCTGCACTGGCGACATCTCGATTATTTGAATACCCGCATTCATCACAGGTATGCCAACGGATTGATAGATTGTTATTCCACTGATATCCACATTCAGGGCATTGTTTAGATGTGCCTTTATGGTCAACGGTTGAAAAAAATTTCCCTCGTTTCCAGCACACCCATTTCAACAAATCTCTGAACTGACCAAATCCGGCATCCAGAGAATGCTTACCTAGAAATCCCTTAGCCATCACTCTGTAATCAATGTCTATGTCCTTCGGACAGGCTTCGCCAACAACAAAAATCGAGTCGGCTTGGTCACAAAGTTGATGTGCTATTTTTAGGTGAAAATCTTTCCGAGTATTAGCAATCTTGTGATGTAATCGCGCCACCTTGATTTGGGCTTTTGAGTAGTTCTTATACCGCTTTTGTTTTCGGGATAATCTACGTTGCAGTAATTTAAGCTTGCCTTGTAGATCGCCAAAAAACTTCGGTCTAGGAATTGTTAATCCATCTGATGTAGCTAGCAAATCTATTAACCCAACATCTAACCCAATTGCTCTTCCAAAAGGAGAAGTTTCGGGGACAGATAAATCAGCTTGAATTGTAATCACTACAAACCATTTTGTTCCTCGACATCTCGATACAACTCTTACACCCTTGATTTTGAATCCATGAGGTATTTCTCGGTGTAAGTTAATGTCTACCAACCCAATCTTGGGAAGCTTAATTTGATTGACCCTGAGTGGATTTGTTGAGAACTGAGGGAATAAAAATGACTGATAGCGACCATATTTTTTGAATCGTGGAAAACCTCGTCCTCTCTGCTTGAATGATTCCCAAGAATTATGTAGACGTTTAACAACATCTTGAGTGACTTGAGAATGCACTTCTTGCAAGTCAGGTTCGGTCTTTTTCCACTGCGTTAACTGTCGCTTCTGTGAACTGTAACCAGGGAAAGATATGTCAGGCGACATAATATATTCCCTGTTGATTGAACACCTATCAATCCGACACTTCCGACTATTCATCCAATCCTTTAGATCTCGCAAACAACGATTATAAAGTCGCATACAAGTCTCTAGCCAACTCAACATCGCTTCTTGTTGAGCTGCATCCGGATAAATTCGATAAGTATAGTTCATGGTTAGTGTCATAGAACAAATCTTAACACAAGCCAGCAGCATGATAACTGTTGAGTTGATTAAGATTATTAACTGTTTTCGGGACATCGAGCCCCTCGTCAGCTAAGGGGCTTCAAATAAATAAATAAATAAATAAATAAATAAAGATTAAGTATAACCAATTGTCTAACCAAATATGAAAAGCTGGTTTAAGCTGTCGCCCATTTAAATTGTATGTTGTTGAGTAAGCTCGAAAAACTCCAAAACTCACTACTGTGCTCCTGAGCCCCCCTGCTCCTGATCCAAGTCAATATCTAAAGTCAATATCTAAATCAAATTTCTGACAGCTGCTTGAGTGTCGGTTATTTTCGTTCTTCATCATAAATCAGGATTATGCAACTAAAAGCCAACACAATACTGTCACCAAGGTCACTACTAGGTTCACTACTGCTGATTTCCCCCTTTTTTCTATGGGGTACAGCTATGGTAGCCATGAAAGGGGTGATCCCCAACACAACCCCTCTGTTTATGGCTGGGGTGCGGTTAGTACCAGCAGGAGTTTTAGTATTAGTAGCAGCAACTGTGATGGGTCGCCCCCAGCCGAAAGGTGGGTTAGCCTGGCTGTGGATTAGCTTATTTGCCTTAGTCGATGGGGCAATGTTTCAGGGTTTTCTAGCCCAGGGATTGGTTAGGACTGGCGCGGGTTTGGGTTCGGTGATGATTGATAGTCAACCCCTAGTGGTCGCCCTGCTATCAGGATTGCTCTTTGGTGAACTGATTGGACTTTGGGGTTGGTTAGGACTAGGATTTGGTATAGTAGGAATCAGCTTGATTGGGTTGCCCGATCAATGGATTCTCAGCCTTTTTACTGGCAACGCTCAAGCTATAGAATTAAGCTGGCAACAGCTGTTTGATCATGGGGAGTGGCTGATGCTCTTAGCATCCCTTTCCATGGCAGTAGGCACCGTAATGGTTCCCATTATCAGCCGCTATGCTGACCCAGTTGCAGCTGTTGGTTGGCATATGATCCTAGGAGGATTACCGTTATTTGCCCTCTCTAGTGTCATAGAATCCCAGCAATGGGTGAAGATTGATGGAGTTGGCTGGATCGCATTAGCTTACTCCGCTGTTTTCGGGAGTGCGATCGCATACGGTATATTCTTCTACTTTGCCTCCAAGGGGAATCTCACTAGTCTGTCTAGCTTAACCTTTCTGACACCAGTATTTGCCCTACTATTTGGGAATTTAGTGTTGTCTGAGGTACTCAGTTCTCTACAGTGGACTGGTGTGTGCCTGACATTGCTCAGCGTTTATCTAGTCAATCAGCGGGAACAAATAGCCACTCGGATCAAAGCAAGGCTGGCAAACAACAGCGGCTAGCCAGAGCGGAAAACTGGCAGTGGAAACAACAACTGAGTCTGAAGAAGGTAGTGCTAAGCTACCAGAAACCCAGCAGTGAAGCCGATTTGATACAATTGAGATTAATCGAGCCAAAATTATGTTGCTCGAACGAGTAAAGCACATGGGATTTAGGGTTGTGTGTTAAGTGCGTAAGCTAGAATTGGCGTTCACATTCGAGTCCTGTATAATTTTATGACTCGCCATTGGTCTATCATACTTGTAGCTACATGTTTGAACTGCCTAGGCTGGTTCCCAGCACCCAGCCTAGCGGTGAAATTAGAAAAAGCGATGTTCCTTAGGAACCACTACGCGAACGCATTTTCACCCAACAACCTCCCTGACCCGTTGGTAATCGCTCAATCTTCCACTTCTGCCACAGAAACTGACCCACCAATTCTGCTCAAAGGGAGTCGGGGCAAAGAGGTGGCTCTTGTGCAAGCCAAGCTAAAGCATCTTGGCTTCTACGATGGGCTTGAAGATGGTGTTTATGGTGAGGGTACAGAGAAAGCAGTCGCTTTATTCCAAGAATCCGTTGGATTGAGAAAACTGGGTGTTGTTGATTCTGTTACTAGGAAGGAATTGGAGCAAGCCTACGCTGCTAAGACGACAACCACCAGCACGAGTCCAGCTCCAAACTCAGGTCAATTAGTGGCAGCCGAATCGACTACTACGGAACCTTCGACCCAGGAAAAGAGCCCGTCATCTTGGCTGATTATCCCAGCCATCATCATGGCTGGTGGCGGTTTTTTCCTATTCAAGTGGCTGACTAAACCAAAACGACCCGTAGACTCACAATTAGCGTCCTCCACAGAAAACCAAGCTAAACAAGATACTACAGTCAATAACCTCACAGTCCAAGTGTCAACTGACTCCCAAAACCACCATCCTCAGAGCGGTTATAACCATAGCGCTAGTTATGATGTTGCCAATCCTAGCAATCCTCAACCTCAGTCCTTAGCTGATTCTTTACATGTCAAAAAGACCACTCGCCTGACTAAATTTAGTATTGTTGAGGAATTAATCAGAGAATTAGAAGACCCAGACCCAAAAAAGCGACAACAAGCTATCTGGGAATTAGCCCAAAAGGGGGATTCCAGGGCAGTAAAGCCCCTAGTGGACTTAATGCTAGATTCTGATTCTAAGCAGCGTGGCTTGATTTTGGAAGCCTTATCCCAAATTAGCACCAAAACCCTCAAACCGATTAACAAAGCCCTAGCCATTTCTTTGCAGGATGACAATGCCCAAGTGCGTAAAAATGCAATTCGGGATGCAACCCGAATTTATGAATTACTAAATCAAGTCTTGCAGATGTTGCGTCACGCTACGGATGACCCGGATTCCGAAGTGCGAGAAACGGCAACATGGGCAATCGATCAGTTTAATAAAATGCGCCCTACCCCTAATCTTGATAGTTTGCCACCAGCACAACATTCCCTGAATTCATCAGAAAATAATTCAAACCATTACCAAGATAATAGCGAATAGTTAGGGAAATTCATAACAGGTAATAAAAGTTTAGTAACCTTTACTTACCGTGCTATGATAGAGAAGTGTAAACCGTTAAAATGGAATAGCATAGAATAAAAGTTTACTCAGCTTTACTTACCGTGCTTGAAGATGTTTACAGTAATAAATGTTTTGAATTCAAAATTAATTAAAATCTTATAGTTATCGTTTTGATTATCAAATTGCCAGGGTTAATTTTAAATTTATGAGCCAAATAAATTCCCTGAAATTGCTATTAATTTCCACCCCAGTTGGTCCGTTGGGTTCAGGGTTAGGTGGTGGGGTTGAGTTGACTTTACGTAACATTGCTACGGAATTGATTAATCGGGGTCACAGGATCACAATTGTGGCAACTAAAGGATCTACAGCTTGGGGAATACCTCTGGTAGAAATTGATGGTGTTCTCGAAACTAGTATTCAAACTCAAACAAGAGACACTCCTACTATCATCCCCCCATCCTCCGTATTGGCTAATATGTGGGACTATGGGCGACAAGTTCAAACCCACTATGACTTGATTGTAAACTTTGCCTACGACTGGTTACCGTTTTACCTAACCCCCTTTTTCACTCGTCCCATTGCTCACCTAGTTAGTATGGGTTCATTAACCGAGGGGATGGATCAGATCATCGAACAAGTTGCCATTAATTTCCCTGGCACAATAGGGGTTCATTCAATGGCTCAAGGGGCAACATTTACCTTCAAGAATCGCTGTCGTTGTTTGGGCAATGGCATTGATTTGTCTATGTATTCCTTTTGTGACTCCCCCTCACCCTGGCTCGGCTGGGTGGGTCGAATTTCTCCAGAAAAAGGCTTAGAAGATGCAGTGGCAGCATCGGATATAACGGCTACGCCACTGAAAATTATGGGTCTTATACAAAATAAACCCTATTGGGAGCAGATTCTCCAGGATTACCCCAATGCCCCTATAGAATACCTGGGTTTTCTCCCAACTGATCAACTCCAAAAATACTTGCGCCAGTGTCGAGCCTTACTGATGACGCCTCATTGGGTGGAAGCATTTAGTACTGTGGTCATGGAAGCCCTCGCTTGTGGAGTACCAGTCATTTCCTATGACCGTGGTGGATCAGCAGAAATTATCGAAGATGGTAAAAATGGCTTTTTGGTAGAACCCGATTCTGTGGAAGGCTTGGTAGAAGCCTTGGGAAACTTGGATAAAATTGACCGCCGTGAATGCCGTCGCCTCCTCGAAGTTAAATACTCTAATCAGGCCATGGGCGATCGCGTAGAGCAGTGGCTCTGGGATATTTTGAAGGACAGTGGTGATAGTTGCTAGTGTATTAAGATTTGTAAATAAAAGTAATTTTGTAGTTTTTGATACAGAATAACTGCTATAGTTATAAATGTAAGGGTTAGTAAACCGAAGTTAATCCCATCACAATCCCATATAAGCAATCGGAGAAAGGAAAATGTCTACTCAAGAAAAAGCTAGGGCTCTGATGATGAATCACCATCACATGATCAAAAATCGTCAGCAATCTATGCTCGGTCGCGTTGCTTCCGAAGTAGGACTAGATAGCTTAGATTCTGACTACTGGGGTACTATCCAAGGTAAACCCCATCCTAGTTTCCGCTCTACCTATGACCGTAGTCATGCTTCACTTAGCTAGTACTCTGTCAATATAGTTTTGGGTAGTGGTAAACAATTCGTGATTTTAGCTACCGTTATCTTTACCAGACGGTAGCCAAACCACTACATCTTTAGCACTACCCATCTTTACATCAATGGTTGTGGGCAGAAACAACCATTGTTTGAATTTTTAGAACTCTGCACTCAACGGAGTTCTCGGAAACGGAATTACATCCCGAATATTTGCCATACCAGTCATAAATTGCACCAATCGCTCAAATCCCAAACCAAATCCAGCATGGGGCACTGTACCATAACGCCGCAAATCTAAATACCACCATAAATCTTCTGGATTCATGCCCTGATTCTGAATTCGCTTCTCTAATATATCCAGCCGTTCTTCCCGCTGAGCACCACCGATAATCTCCCCAATCCTAGGCGCAAGCACATCCATTGCTGCTACAGTCTTTTGGTCGTCGTTTAAGCGCATATAAAAGGCTTTAATCTCTACTGGATAATCCGTGACAATCACGGGCTTTTTAAATAACTCTTCTGCTAGATACCGTTCGTGTTCTGACTGCAAATCTACACCCCAACTTACCGCATACTCAAACTTACGATCCGTTTTTTCGAGTAATGCGATCGCATCTGTATAAGTAATCCGCTCAAACTGATTATTGATAATATTATCAGCAGTAGCCAGAACATTGTTATCTATCCGCTTGTTGAAAAATTCCAGATCTTCTGGACAGTTTTCCAATACTGACTTAAATACATGCTTGAGAAAGGCTTCTGCTAAATCCATATCTCCCTTCAAATCGCAGAATGCCATCTCAGGCTCCACCATCCAAAATTCTGCTAGATGTCGAGAGGTATTAGAATTCTCGGCTCGGAATGTAGGACCAAATGTGTATACATCCCGAAACGCCATTGACATAATTTCTGCTTCTAATTGACCACTGACGGTCAGGTAAGTCGGTCGTCCAAAAAAGTCCTGAGTGTAATCGACTGCTTGATTATCGGTTTTGGGAATGTGGTTTAAGTCTAGGCTAGTGACACTGAACAACTCCCCCGCTCCTTCACAGTCGCTAGCGGTGATAATTGGGGTATGAACCCACAAGAAACCTCGTTCTTGAAAAAACTGATGAATGGCATGGGAACAGGCATTCCGAACTCGGAACACTGCACCTAGGGTATTGGTGCGCGATCGCAAATGGCTAATGGTGCGCAAAAACTCAAAGGAGTGGCGTTTCTTCTGTAGGGGATAATTGGCATCTGCTTCCCCATACACTGTCACCGAGGATGCTTTGAGTTCAATTCGCTGTCCCTTGCCAAGAGACTCTACTACTATACCAGTGACTTCTACTGATGAGCCAGTATTAAGCTGCTTCAGGATAGTCTCATAATCCGACAAGTCTGGATTGAGCACTACCTGTAAATTTGCCATGGAGGACCCATCGTTGACTTCCATAAAGGCAAAGTCCTTTAATTCCCGTTTTGTGCGTACCCAGCCTTGAATGGTCAAAGACTGATCTGGTTGACCATTGCGCAAAACTTCAGCAATCCGTCGAATTTCCATAGCTTTCTCCAAAATTCTGAGAGAATTGTCAACTTTTCTAAATTACCTGGTGGTGTTTAGCTCTAAAAATCTAAGTAAATATACTTATCAATGGCTTAATGTAAAGTTTGATGAACAAAAATCTCTAAATTGTTGCAATAAGTGAAGTAATCACTCATAATTACTATACAAATGCAACGTTTGGTTAAGTTTCATCAAACGACTAGTCACCCAAGATCAGCAGTGAGGCTATTCACTTAAGCCAGGACAGGGTCCGGTTTTTAGTAAATGGTTGAGGGTATTGGTGATGAGTAAGGATTCAGCACAATTACCGATTACCGATTACCGATTACTGGTAAATGTCCTGCGCCAAGCTTGTAGCCCCAGTTGCGATCGCACTCTGGTAATAGCTTCCATTAAAACTAATTTAGAGAGGTATTTGTAAATGGTAGGTTTGTTTAAAGGCAATAAATCCAAGGGCTTCTACATGGAGCTAGACGAAAGCGAAACTAGCACCCCTCAGCAACCGGCGGTAGAACAGAAGCCAGAACCGGCCAAAGCTGAGGCAACAGCGGAAACCGCGACCGTAGAAGCAACAGCTAAAGCTTCTAAGCCCAAATCTGCTCGTCAAACCAAGAAAGAAGAACTAGCTAAGGCTAAGGCTGAAGCAAAGGCTAAGAAAAAAGCTGAAGCGGAAGCTAAAAAAAAGGCAGCTGCTCCTGAGCCAACACCAGTAGCGGCAATCACTTCAGCAGCAGCACTGGTCAATAATAAGGCAAAAGGGCAGCCGGAAACGACCTTTGCGACCAAATATGTACCAATGATCATGCCCCGTCGGCGTCCTGGTCCTAGCATGAATAAGTTCCTGGACATGGCTGCTCAGATGCAGAACCCTCGTTAATAGATTAGTTCTTACTCAAGAAACACCAGTCCACTATACAACTGAAATGCTGGATCCCAAGGAGTCTCGACCAGGCGAAATAAGTCGATATGAGACTCCAATTTTTCTAGCAGATCTTGGTAGTCTAGAGCGGTTTGCGCAAAGGTGGTAAAGTCAGACCATACTGGCTTCTCAAGCAATCGAACATTTAAGTAATCAGTCAAGTTGTTCCAGTTGACTCTTGTAGTGCTTTGGTGTATAGGAGAGTCTTGGGATTGAGCATTATGACTGGAAACTGGCTTGAGGGTTAGAGCAATTCCTTGCTGGAATTGATAATTGCGATCGCATAGTCTCAGAATACTGTGGCGCTGTGGTAAATGCAAGTCACAAACCATGGCATAGTCTAAGGTTTGGGTTTTACGAGTTAAATTCCGTCGCGCATCTAAGTCTACTACCTTCTCAAACAAAGGCAACCGTCCGTCTACTCGTTGGGTCACTTCGGACCAGTTAAAGCTAAAAGACCCCAACTGTCCCTGAGAGTTGTGACAAACTACAGTAGTTTCCTGGTCACTACTGTCAGAAAAATACTTAACTTGATAGATGTTAATTGTTTTGATATCTGCTATTGCTGCCCACAAGCATTTTATTGATGCTTCTCGCAGTAACGACCCATAATACTTAAGTTCTCCCACTGGTCCAGTGCGATATAAACGCCAGCCTCTCGTAGGTAGCTTTAGCCTTGCGGTGTAGGGGTCTATCCCCAGTATACGAGCTAAGTTTTGAGCTGCTTTTGGTTTATCTTCTTGGCTGATCGGCTTTAGGACTAAGACTCCCAATTGATTACTTTCAGGGTCAGCAGTTGCTTGGGCTAAGGCTTCTCGGCGCTGTTCTTTTGCTGTAGCTTCTAAGCGTGCTAGCCCCTGACGAGCTTGGGCCATAATTTTAGGAACAGGTGTTCCTTTGAGTAACTGTCGATAGATTCTTTCAGCTGCTTCTAGCTTACCTCTGACTTCCTGGAGCCGTCCTAGATAAAGCTGTGTCCAGGGATTATTGGGCTCTTGCTTCAGAAGTTGTTTAATTAATCGCGCAGCAGTTTGATAATCATGGTGCTCAAAGGCATCAGCAATTTGCTTAAGCATGATAGCGTTAGGTGTGATATCATTAAGTGTTAGACATTCGGTCTCTCGCCTTTAAGTTAAGTGTAAAATCAGATCCTCCTAGGGAGCAGTTAAAATCGCTGATCTTTTTAAGTGTTAAAGGATATTTGGGATTATTAAGGTATTCAGTTAAATTAGCGCTATACTTTAGCCGAATTTATCTAGCGCTCACTTTTTAAAGTGTTAATGGGTATTTGGGGTAATTAAGTGAGTAGTTTAAATTAGCGCTATACTTTGGCCGAATTTATCTAGCGCTGATATTTTTAACGGTTAAGGGATATTTGGTATTATTAAGGTATTCAGTTAAATTAGCGCTATACTTTGGTCGAATTTATCTAGCGCTAATTTTTTTGGGAAAGGGGTAGCATCCAATATCATCTCAGGATAATTACCCTTAATCAAAACCTCCCTTATCTCCCTACTCCCTGCTCCCTACTCCCTGCTCCCTACTCCCTCACAAGTTTGTTACAAAAATTTTCAAAATATGTTATAATAAAAGATTATTTATATGATATAATAGGATTATAGACGTGAAAACGTCTAAGAGCCAGCCAAGGATGTTCCACGCTCTCAGGCTGGCTCTAGTACCCCAGTTAAGGAGATACCTAAAATTATGACGTACTCTGAACGCCTGTATCCATGGGCGATTGTCCGGCTATTGCCTAAGATGCAACGGGTCGTTGTTGGTCGTTACCGGAACCGTTCTGATGCGGAGGGGCATTTGCAGGCTATTAAACGACTGATGCCTGATGGGGAATTTGTCATTATTTTTGATTTACCTGAGCCTATGGATGAAGAAGTTGAGGAGAGTAGGGAGTAGGATTGGATGCGATCACGTAATGCGATCGCATAATTTCTCAGATTGTTGGAATTTAGGATAACTGTTGAAATTTCCAACAGTGAACGATTTTCACCCTTTGTTGCTGTTGCTAGCGCTGTCGTGATTATCGAAAATTGCTGTAATTTTCGATAACTATCGTGCGTTGATTAAGCTAGCGCGATTGACATGCAGTCACGCTACGCGATTGACATGCAGTCACGCTACGCGAACGCGAATTGCTGTAATTTTCAACAGTAAAGGATTTTCACCCTTTGTTGCTGTTGCTAGTGCGATTGACATGCAGTCACGCTACGCGAACGCCATCATTCCAAATTGCTGGAATTTTCGATAACTATTGCGCATTGCTCAAGCTAGCGCTATGGAGATTATCCGAAATTGTTGGAATTTTCGATAACTACCGAAATCGATTAAGCTAACGTGATTGACATGCATTTACCCTACGCGAACGCGATTATCCGAAATTGTTGTAATTTTCGATAACTATCGTGCGTTGATTAAGCTAGCGCTATGGAGATTATCCGAAATTGTTGGAATTTTCGATAACTATCGCGCGTTGCCCAACAAGGTGCGATCGCATTATTTCTAAAATTGCTGAAATTTCCAACAGTAAAGGATTTTCACCCTTTGTTGCTCAACCAACGCGCTATCGTGATTATCCCAAATTGCTGGAATTTTCGATAACTACCGAAATTGATTAAGCTAGCGCGATTGAACTTTGGTCACGCTACGCGATTGACATGCAGTCACGCTACGTGATCGACATGCAGTCACGCTACGTGATCGCGATTATCCCAAATTGCTGGAATTACCAACAGTAAAGGATTTTCACCCTTTGTTGCTCAAGCTAAAGCGATTGACATGCAGTCACGCTACGCGATTGACATGCAGTCACGCTACGCGAACGCGAAAATTCCAAATTGTTGGAATTTTCGATAACTATCGCGCGTTGATTAAGCTAGCACTATCGTGATTATCCCAAATTGCTGGAATTACCAACAGTAAAGGATTTTCACCCTTTGTTGCTCAACCAACGCGCTATCGTGATTATCCCAAATTGCTGGAATTTTCGATAACTATCGGAATTACTCAACCAACGCACTATCGTGATTATCGCAAATTGCTGGAATTTCCGATAACTAAGAAAATCGATTAAGCTAGCGCTATTGTTATTAGTCCAAATTGCTGGAATTTTCGATAACTACCGAAATTGCTCAAGCAACGCGCTACCGTGATTATCCCAGGTTGTTGTGATTTCCGGCAGTAAAGGATTTTGACTATTGTTGCTCAATCTAGGGCGATCACATGATTTCTAAAATTACTGGAATTTCCGACAGTAAAGGATTTTCACAGCTTTGTTGCTGTTGCTAGCGCGATTGACATGCAGTCACGCTACGCGAACGCGATTATCCCAAATTGTTAGAATTTTCGATAACTATCGCGCGTTGCTATTGCTAGCACCATCGTGATTATCGAAAATTACTGGAATTTCCGACAGTAAAGGATTTTCACAGCTTTGTTGCTGTTGCTAGTGCTATCGCGATCATCCCAAATTGTTAAAATTTCCGACAGTAAAGGATTTTCACGGCTTTGTTGCTGTTGCTAGCGCGATTGACATGCAGTCACGCTACGCGAACGCGATTATCCCAAATTGTTAGAATTTTCGATAACTAACGAAATCGATTAAGCCAGCACTATCGTGATTATCCCAAATTGCTGTAATTTTCGATAACTATCGCGCGTTGCTTAATCTAACGTGATTGGCATGCAGTCACGCTGCGCGAACGCTGATTTCCGAAATTGCTGGAATTTTCGATAACAATAGCGCGTTGCTTAATCTAACGCGCTATTGTTATTATCGAAAATTGCTGTAATTTTCGATAACTACCGAAATCGATTAAGCTGGCGCGATCACTGATTTCCGAAATTGTTGGAATTTTCGATAACTATCGCGCGTTGATTAAGCTAGCGCTATGGAGATCATCCGAAATTGTTGTAATTTTCGATAACTATCGCGCGTTGATTAAGCTAGCGCTATCGCGATTATCCAAAATTGCTGTAAATTCCGACAGTAAAGGATTTTCACAGCTTTGTTGCTGTTGCTAGTGCTATCGTGATTATCCAAAATTGTTGAAATTTGTGATAGTCAACGAATTGGATTGAAGTTGCTGTTGCTAGGCTATCGTGATTATCCAAAATTGCTGGAATTTTCGATAACTATCGCGCGTTGCTCAACAAGGAGCTATCGCAATTATCCCAAATTGCTGGAATTACCAACAGTAAAGGATTTTCACGGCTTTGTTGCTGTTGCTAGTGCTATCGTGATTATCGAAAATTGCTGTAATTTTCGACAGTCAGAGGATTGAGTGGAAAAATTTAACTACTGTTATAGTTATCCACAGCTTAAGCTTGCCAATGTGAATGATAGTGCGATTGAATCCCACGATCATCCCAAATTGTTAAAATTTACGATAGCAAACTAATTGAGCTAAAGCCTTAACTAGCGCTATAGTTATCCACAGCTTAAGCTTGCCAATGTGAATGATAGCGCGATCAACACAGCTGAAGGCGTACGCACGATCATCAAAAATTGCTGAAATTTCCGACAGTCAACGAATTGGACTGAAAAAGTTATGCCAATTAACCTCATGCCATTAACCTCTCATTATTGATAATTGCCCACTCTTTCAAACTGATCATGCCTCAAAATTTAGGGCATAAGGCAATAGAAAGACCTAGTATACTAGCAATTCCTAACTAGAAGGGTTTATTAGTCATAAGAATCGACGAAAGAATGGATTACGTCCTTTTTCAATTTTACTTCCTGGAAAAGGATGGTTTTCGAGTTGACAGCGACGAAAAGTGGGATTGCTACCTTTAGCAATCTCAACTTCTGGAGCACCATTGCCATAGATTTCGCAGTCTTCTATGGTTCCTAATCCATTGTTTGTAATCAAAATCCCTGGTTTTTTACCATCATAAATACGACAGCTACGGATAGTGGGATTGCTACCTTTACTGATATCAACTCCTGGAGCAGTATTGCCATAGATGTCGCAGTCTTCTATAGTTCCTAATCCATTGTTTGTAATCCAAATTCCGTTTTTTTTACCATCATAAATACGACAGCTACGGATGGTAGGGTTGCCACCTTTAGTGATCCCCACTCCTGGATAAATATTACCATAGATGCCGCAGTATTCTATGGTTCCTAATCCATTGTCTGTAATCAAAATCCCGGTTTGTTTACCATCATAAATCCGGCAGCTACGGATGGTAGTATTGCTACCTTTAGTGATCTTAGCTCCTTGATAAGTATTGCCATAGATATCACAGTCTTCTATAGTTCCTAATCCATTGTCTGTAATCCAAATTCCGGTTTGTTTACCATCATAAATCCGGCAGCTACGGATAGTGGGACTGCTATCTTTAGTGATTTTAACTCCTTGATAAGTATTGCCATAGATATCGCAGTCTTCTATAGTTCCCAATCCCTTATCTGTAATCGAAATTCCATTTTGTTTACCATCATAAATCCGACAGCTACGGATAATGGGATTGCTGCCTGTATCAATATCAACTCCTCCATAAGTATTGCCATAGATTTCACAATCTTCTATGGTGCCTAATCCATTGTCTGTGATCCAAATTCCGGTTTTTTTACTATCGTAAATCCGACAGCTATGGATAGCGGGATTGCTACCTGTATCGATATCAACCCCTCGATAAGTATTGCCATAGATATCACAGTCTTCTATAGTTCCTAATCCATTGTCTGTAATCCAAACTCCGGTTTTTTTACCATCATAAATACGACAGCGACGGATCATGGGATTGCCACCTTTAGTGATCGCCAGTCCTGGATAAGTATTACCATAGATATCGCAGTCTTCTATGGTTCCTAATCCATTGTTTGTAATCAAAATTCCGGTTTGTTTACCATCATAAATACGACAGCTACGGATGGTGGGACTGCTATCTTTAGTGATCTTAACTCCTTGATAAGTATTGCCATATATGTCGCAGTTTTCTATGGTACCTAATCCATTATCTGTAATCCAAATTCCATTTTGTTTACCATCATAAATACGACAGCGACGGATGGTGGGATTGCTACCTGTATCAATATCAACTCCTCCATAAGTATTGCCATAGATACCGCAGTCTTCTATGGTACCTAATCCATTATCTGTAATCAAAATTCCGGTTTGTTTACCATCATAAATACGACAGCTACGGATGGTGGGATTGCTACCTGTATCGATATCGACTCCTCGATAAGTATTGCCATAGATGTCACAGTCTTCTAGGGTTCCTAATCCATTGTCTGTAATCAAAATTCCGGTTTGTTTACCATCATAAATACGACAGCGACGGATCATGGGATTGCCACCTTTATCGATCTTCACTCCTGAATAAGTATTGCCATAGATGTCGCAGTCTTCTATTACTCCTTGACCATTATCTTTAATCTGAATCCCGTTACCTTTTCCATCATGAATACAGCAGCGACGAATAATGGGATTTGCTTCAGAACCACAAATAACTATACCACAGTCATAGGCGGTCAGATCACAATCTTCAAGGATTAACTGTCCCTTGGGGACACACACACCTACAGTGCATTCTCGCAAAGTGAAGCCTCGCACTATTGCATAGTCTGTTTGCATCAGAATGGAGTTCAGGTTAGTGCCCTCAATAACAATATCGGAGACTTTCCCATCTCCTAAAATTTCTAGAGATTTATCAATAACAATGCTTTCTCTATAAATCCCTGGCTTTACTAAAATTCTGGTTTCAGGTTGGGCATTTTTAATCGCCTCCGCAATTGTTGTGTAGTCAGCCGTATCCGATTTAGCAACAACTACGGTTTTCTTTGAATATAAATTACTTGTCACAGTCTAAAAGTATTTTCGGTAAAACGACAAAAAATAACTTTATAACCAGTTCCAAATTTATTGATAGAAGAAGCTTCACCCTTTCTATCCCCAATAGATTTTTATATAAATCAAGATTGCTGATGAAACTCTATCCTACATTCCGCAGGTATACTTAGATAAGTAAATAATATCGCAGTTTTTAATTTGGTGAAGTACTTTGCTTATCTTTTTAAGGCAGAGGGCAGCAAGGCAAGAAGGTCTTCAAAGCAATCAGGGCCAATAAAGTTTGACACAATCTTACACTCACATGAGCGCTCACCCCAGATTGGGAGAAGGATTCACCGCTAGTTCCCCTAAACAGACCCAAAAATAGTAAAGTCCCACTAGCCAAAAACTTTGGTAAGAATTTCCACAGAAGGATCAACTTCCAGCCACACTGTAGCTCCACAATCCTTGGGACAATTAGGTTGATAAACCAACCGAGATGGTCCTTTGATTTCCACATAATGACCGTAGGTGTTGCGCTTACCTTGTTTGACGGTTAGGACAGGCTCGTAGGTGTTGTTCTTTTTATTTTGCCTAATAATGTTCTGGTTGACATGGATGTAAGTGGCCACCTTTTGGAAACCTCTTCTCCAGGTTCCCTTTGGTCCACGGCGACCGGGACTGACCTTGGGCAAGCCGTTAAATAGGGGAATTTGCCAAAATCTGCCCACTTTTTGAGCGCCCTTAATTCTGCCATTTTTGAGAAGTTGACGGACTCGTTGGACACAAATTCCTAGAAGAAAAGCTGCTTGGGTAGTTCCGACTACGGTCATTTTTTTGCTCCTTTTAATTAGCGCTATACTTAGCTTAGCATATTATTTCTGTCTGTGCAAAATTTTTACAAAAATTCACAAAGTTATAGAGGAATTTTTAATAGCGCTACTCTTTTTGGGGTGGTAAAGAGTGTATGGGATGACTAGGGTGGACGGCTATACTATAGCGCTAATTTAATTTTAGAACTCATGGAAGTTGTACTATAGCGCTAACCTTACTCAGAGCTTACGGGGTTTATCAAATAATTGGATTTAATCTTTTTTTTTAAATAGCGCTATGTTTATTGGGAGCGATTATCTAGCGCTATTTTTATTCAAGCTAGTTTAATATAGCGTTATAGTTTGATAAAATTCGGTGATTAAAAATATTTACTAGCGCTACCCTTTTAGAGGCGTTAAGGGTTATATGGGATGATTAGATTTCATTTCACACTTAAACTAGCGCTATAGTAATCGAATCGAATTATGGACAAACCCAGTGTATTGGCTCAGTTGTCGATCATGTTGTCATAAGTTAAAGCAAAATCCTCACCGTTTGCCTTAACTGATGACTCCGACACTGCTGCTACTATAGACAAGCTAACAATAGGAGCAGTGATAGCTCGGAGAATGCGACTTCCAAGAGAAACAGGGATAAATCCAGCAGCAGTAGCTTGTTCTAGCTCTTGAGTTGTCCAACCACCCTCAGGTCCGGTAGCAATGACAATGCCAGGATGTTGAGCAGGGTCTGTTTGGCCAGTTTCCAATCCTAATCGTAAATCTAATAAGCAATTGAGTAGATGGGGAGCCTTTCCCCGAGCTACACAAATATAGCGATAGGCTTCTAGGGTTTCCGGTAACTGAAGACTATCGGAAAAGTCCACAGGGTCAAGAATTTTCGGCACAACTTCCCGTTCTGATTGCTCTGCTGCTTCTTGGGTAATCCGCCGCCACCTTTGAAGCTTTTGAGGACTAGGATTGAGTAAAGTGCGATCGCTTTTCAACGGCACAATCCGAGTAACTCCCAACTCTGTTGCCATCAGACAAATTTGCTCAAATCCACTCCCTTTAGGCATCGCAGCCATCAAGGTTACCTGTTTAGGCAATTCAGTTTGAATGTGCTCAGATGCGACAATTTTAGCTTGAGTCAAATTACCTTCTAGCTCGCTAACGTACCAGCCACCCTCTCCATCCATAGCAATAAAGCGATCGCCTTTTTTCAGCCGCAACACTCTAATTAGATAATGCTGTTGGGCATCAGTTAAAACAATCCCTTGGTCTTGACACTGTGTAGGTGATATCACCAACCGTTGCATACTGATTCTCTGACTACTGTTATTTCCAGAGCTGCTTTTCCCTCTTACAGACTTTTTATTTTAGGATAACAAGTACGGAAGAGCGAGAATATATAATTCTCAATTCTCCATTCTCAATTCTCCATTCTCAATTCTTCATTCTAAATTCTTCATTCTAAATTCTTCATTCCAAATTCTGCATTCTGACAGACAACCTTCAACCTTCAACTTCTCCACCAACTACCACATTCCGAATCCTTAAAGTTGGTCCTGCACAGCCTACAGCTAACCCACTTTGTCCACCTTTACCGCAGCCACCGGATTCATCCCAATAGAAATCATCACCAATAGCTTCAATACCAGCTAAGGTCTTGAATACATTACCAGAAAGGGTCACATCTCGCACAGGTTCAGCAATTTCACCATTGCGAATCATCCAAGCTTCTCCAGCACTAAAGGTAAACATTTCGCCATTAGTCATACCTCCTAGCCAATTTCGAGCATAGACTCCTACTGTGATATCATCGAATAAGTCTGCTACTGGAGTAGCTCCGGGTCCTATCCAAGTATTAGTCATCCGAACAATCGGCGGATAGTGGTAATTGAGACAACGAGCATTACCAGTAGGGGTTTCACCTAACTTACCAGCAGTTTCACGGGAGTGAAGACGTCCAACGAATACACCATCTTTAATCAACTGGGTGGTAGTGGCTGGAGTGCCTTCATCATCGTAGAAATAGCTACCCCGGTGTCCTTGGGTCGCAGCTCCATCAAAGATTTGCAATTCTTTTGGGCCAAAACGACGCCCCATACTCATCACTTCCAGTAAGTCAGGATTTTCATAAGCCATGTCAGCTTCAGATAGGTGTCCAAAGGCTTCGTGGACAAACAAACCAGTAAGGATGGGGTCGATGACTACTGTATAATTGCCACCAGTTACAGGTGGTAATGACAAAGCATCGACAGCGCGTTGAGCTGCTCCATGGACTTCTTGATCAAGATTGGTTAGATCTTCATAGCCTTGGCGAGAACCAATGGTTTCTCTACCAGTTTGGACACTATCGCCATTACGAGCAGTAGCAGCAAAACGCATTTCCAGATCTGCCCAAGACTGCTCTATCAAGGTACCTTCGGAAGTAGCAATGATGATGCGTTGGTTAATATCCCCATACCGGACAGAAGTAGTAGCAACGCTACTGTCATAACTTCTGAGAATTTGATTGTAGCGATCGCATAATGCTTTCTTCTGCGCCAAGGGAATTTGCCTAGGGTCTGTACCAGTCAGGGGTAACTGGCAAACATCCTGTATTGGTTCAATGGGAGCAAGGGTGGTTTCTTGATTACCCACAATCCGAGCTGCTGCGATCGCATCTTCGACTCGTTCTTTAATAGCACTAAGCTGGTTAAAACTCGAAAAACCCCATCCTCCATTATAACATGCCCTTACTTGTCCACCGATAGACAGACCTTCACTCAGGGTTTCGATCTTGTCACCCCGTAATAAAATGCTGGTTCCTTCGGCTTCTTCTAAGCGAATGGCTAAGTAATCGACGCGGGAGCCATATTGAGCAATTAGGTCACAGAGTAAGTTTTTGGTATCGGTTAGGACAATGGGCATAGTAGAGGAAATAGCAAATAACTATTCTATTGTGCAATGAGTAGGGTATCTAGTGCTATTGTAAGCATTCAGCCGTCAGCTATCAGCTTATGTTCTTTGTTTTACGTGAGATGATGTTAAAACTTACAATATTATAGCACAATTTACCCCTTAGATTATTCAACATAAGCAGCAAGGTAACCCTCAACCCTAGTCACTTCAATAATATTGACTACTTGTGACAATTCACACTATTATACAGAAGGAGCATCAACATCTCAAAATAAAATCATAACTCTTAACTACGTTGATAATCATCACAATAATATTAATAATATTAATTGATGAAACCAATAAAATAATATTATTGCTTATCCTTGATTTAGTCTCTATTATATAGCACTAGGCATTCAGATTTTGACATTGATAAACTCCAAAACTTAGTCATAGCTTACTTTTAGGTGCGACCCGTGGCGAATTTAATTCTTGATGCGGAAAGCGCAGCTTTGACTTCTGACTTCTAACTTCTGACGCTAAGCGTAGCGCTATACTTACCGACTTTTATAGCCACTATCCCATACTTATCACTAGGTTTCAGCAAGAGATTGAGGGCGAGTGCTATTATTGAACCTCCCCACCCTTAGAGGGATGGGGATTCCCAGGCACAACAACGTTCGTTGCTGTTATTTCCGTGGGCGTAACTTTCCCCCGCACCGGAGGTAGCTGGATGGGGTCAATTCCCAGTTTTTTGAGACCCCGCAGTTTGATATTTACCGCACCATTCACGTCCGCGTCGTCGTAATGACCACAATTAGTGCAGACAAACTTTTCTTTTTTTCTGTTTTCTTTACTTGTGTGGTTACATTTTGGACACCTTTGAGATGTGTGCTTGGGATTCACTTTTATGACCGGAATGCCTGACTTTGCAGCCACGACCTCGATCTTCTTGACCAGTTCTCCCCAAGCTGCATTAGATATCGAACGATTCAAACCTCTTTTTGCTGATTGCCCGTTGCGGTCATAACTACCATTTTTATTTGGTCTAGGCTTGCAACGAGACTTCATTGCCTTAATATTAAGGTCTTCAAATATCAAGGCATCTGCACCGTCAACCAACTTATTGGCTGTGTCCCAATGATAGGCGCTACGGTTATTTGCAATACGCTCATGAAGTGAGGCTACCCTACTGTAGGCTTTTCCTCTGTTTTTAGACCCTTTCTTTTTCCTGCTAGCAGCTCTTTGTCTTAGCTCTAGACGCCTTTCTTTGCACCTAAAGGACTTTGTTTTTGCTGGATTGGCTATTGTTTTTCCATTGGAAAGACTAACTAATTTTTTAATCCCCAAGTCGCAACCTTTGACGTTTTGAGGGTCAATTTCATTTTTGCCTGTTACCGAAGGGATTGGAACTGTTTTGTCCTCAATTTGAAGACTTACAAACCATCCACGAGCTTTCCTCCGAACAGTCACAGACTTCAAATTGAACCCCTCAGGAATAGAACGAGAGTTGTAAAAACCCATCCAACCAATTCCTGGGAGGTATATCTTGTCTCCATCTAGCTTGACTTGACCAGGGGCGTATTTAAAGCTTCTGAATCGTGACCTTCTCTTAGGTTTTGGATATCCAGTCTCTCCCTTAAAGAACTTGGAGAAGGCGACATCTAGCTGTCTCAGTGTTTGCTGTAGAACAGTTGAATGTATCTCCTTGTACCAAGGGCGTTGTTTTTTGAGGGTTGGGAGACTTGAACTCTGAGCCTCGTATGCACTCCTTCTTGGATTCTTATTACTGCTTTTCCAGGGGTAGCCTACAGAATGGTTCTTACTTACAGAACAAGTCAATGGGCACGCCTCACCGCCACTTTTTAAATCGCAGTAACTACCTAGTCTCGGAGCTTTTACTTGATCATAGGAGTCATTCCTATCTCTTAATAAGTAATTGTACTGCGATCGCAACATATCAAGCCATCTATTCATTGTGACTTATTGTTGTCGATTTTTCTTAAGTTTGTAGGAGTATACTAGTTGCATCGGTTCGACCTTTTTTCTGTTCTTTTTAATTAAAAACCCCCTAAATTAAAACGTCAAGTAAATGTCCAAGCAAATCAGAATAAAAGTAGGAAGACCTAGGCTCCACGAGGAAGCAAAGAAGAGTTACAGCATTAAGGCCACTGAAACTGGCTGGCAGGGACTGAAGCGATTAGCTGCCTGTTCAGGATTAAGTTTGTCTGAATATTTAGAATTCCTGGGAAGGACTGGTACTCTGCCTGATTGAGGGAAAATTCATCCCCGGAGACGAAACCTTAGAATAGTGGAGCCTTTATGGTTGGTCGGCTATGAGAAAAAGGATTAAAACTTTATTATTAAGGCTCCACTATTCTTACGGTAACTTTAAGCTCGTCGCAGGGATGGGGTATTCTTTTCCCTGGCCGTAGGCCACGCTACGCGAACAAACTCCCTTATTTGATAAAATCACACCTACCGTTTAGCCCTTTACTCTTATCAATAGTAAACTCTGTCCCTGAGAAAAGACTGATTTGACGGTTAAATTGCTTGCGAATTTCCACTAAAATAGGAGCAACAATCAATTCAGAGCGGGCTTTTTCGGTATCTATTTCCAATCCTAGAGGTAGGTTTTCTTCTAAAATATCTTTTAATAAAGGGCTAGGAGTAACTGGTTCAACGGATTCAAATAAGTTAACTCGTTCTTTAATCGATAGATTAAATTGATGTTTAAGTGTATCTAGAGTAAATTCACTGTAAGACATTGCTTTAGCTATCTATATATAGCTGTTATTAATTCTGTCAGGTACTTTTGCCAGTGGGTTTTAGGGAGCAGGGAGCAGGGAGCAGGGAGCAGGGAGCAGGGATTAGGGAGTCAGGATTAATAAATCGGATTACTATATGGGATTGCACTAACTTGGTATACTAACAAAATAGTAACTAATTATGGTAGCATCAACATTATTTTGTCAGGGAGCAAAACTTATCTCTTTAGAAAACTGGCTCAAGGATTACCGGAATAATACCGAATAGGTAGAGGGAGAATTAGTTAAAAAAAACGGTATCACCTTAAAGCACAGTCAAATTCAAGCTAAACTCCCCACCTACTTGGGTAATCAACATCAACCATGAAGCTTCAACAAACTAGCTATCATTATCGACCTCGACAATCTCAGTATATTCAAACTGATTTGGACTACGCCTTACCAAATCATAACGATTTCCACCTAGCTCAATAACATCTTCTTCGCAATCAGACTTAGGAGAATTGTAAGTCAACACATACTCTTTACCAAGAAAAGGAAGTATCTCATCAGCCACTTCTCCTCGCCACTGAGTCTGAGTCACTAAAACTACTAATTGATTCGCCAGTCTAGGTAAGATATTAGCAATTCGCCGACGATAGATTTCATCCAAGCTTCCAAAGGGAGAATCCATTACAATAGGAAAAGTACTACTATCGGGTCCCATCAGAGAATGCTCTTGACTCCAATCCCTAACTCGGTCAATAATTCCCCCGATAAAGGATAAACTTAGAATCTGATTCTCTCCCGTAGACGCAGCAACTAGGTTTTCTTCTCCAAGAGTGCTTTCTACTAAGGTTAACTCATACTTATCACTCAAGTTAGGAATGTAGGGTGTAAAGGAAATTGAGATAAATATCTCCTGGACCCGCTTCTCCAAAGAAGTCCGAAACTGAGTTTCCAAACGTTCCCTAACTTCAATTAACCGTTCAATAGAATCTTGAGCAGCAGCAATCCGTCGCTGTATCAACGCCTGCTTACTTTCATTCATTTTGTGCTTAGCAATCTGCTTATCCTTTAAGTCAATGTCTGTATCCAACTGTTCAATTTGTTGTTGATTCCCTCCTTGCTCTAGAGTTAGCTCCCGAATCCTAGTATCTATCTCATCCAATTGTTGTTGGAGGTGACTGATATCCTCATCGGGAAAGTTACGTAACTTTTTCTTGATATCATCTAGTTGGGTCTCAATTCTAGAAAGCTCAGTTCTTCCCTGAGCAATAGTATCTTGTTGTTGGTCAACATCCTGCCAAAACTCAGGCACCTGTTGGTTAATTTCATCAACTTGGGAACCCATCCTTATTGCGGTTTCTTCCACTTCAGCCATTCCGGCTTTATCCATCCAGGCTGCTACTTGCTGATGAGCATGAGTTCCCTCAGTTAATTCTACACCACAGATACAGCGTTTTTGCTTGAGTAAATCCCCAACAAATTGCCGCTTAATTCCAACAGGTAATTCCCCTCTTTCGGTGATTAAATCTTTGACAATTTCTTGAAAAGTTGAGCTTACCTCTGAGAGCAGCACGGTATAGCCACGAGTTGATATAGCTCGTTTCAAAATATGTTGACTTTGTTTTAGCTGTTCTCTAATTAACTTTTCCCTAGCTTCTAGTTCATCCCGCAGTTGTTGTAACTCCTGAGCGCCACCGAGTTCTAATAACCGTTGACCAATTGTCTTCTTTAGCTCATCTTGATCCTCTAACTCCTGCTTGATTTCCCTTTGACGCTTTAGTAGACTCTGGCTCGTCTTTTCCGATTTTCTCTGTTGTTTAAGCAATTGCTTAGTTTCCGAGTCGCCAATTAAAGACAATTCATAGTCTAAGGTTTTTTTCGCTTCCCTTAAATGTTTAATGGAGCGATTTAAAACTTCTACCCCTAGCAAGGTCTTGGTTGCTTCCGCAACTTCCGACTTTTTATCCGAGCGTACCAGTTGTTCAATTCGTTCTCCATCAAAAAAGAAGTATTGGTGCAAACTAGCTGGTAAAATTTGACCAATAATATCCTCGGGGAGTTGTTGAGGCAATAACCAGCGTCCATCATCTCCAGCGATTTGGAGATACAATTCTGTGTTACCTTGCTCGACTCCTACCTCAGTTTTGTAAGTACGACATAGACGTTTGACTTGGTAGCGTTTATTATTATGTTCAAATGCCACTTCTACCCAACAGTCTACTGGTTTATTGAACTGAGCTTCAGCAAGAGCTCGCTTATTCAGCAGTTGGTCTTCTGAAGCAAAAGCAGCACTAAACTTTTCATAGAGTACCCAAGAAAAGGCATTCAGTATGGTAGTCTTACCAGCACCATTATTCCCATGAATAATCGTAGTGTTTCGCTCGCCACTGGCTAACACAATCACTGGATTTTTACCATAAAATTGACGAAAATTACATAGCTGAATCGATAGCAGCTTCATTGCACTTCTTCCTTGACAATTCTCAAGATATCATCATTAATATTACGGGGAGTTTTCATATAGAGTTTATCCTTTTCTGCTTGCAAGACTCGCTCTATAATTCGGCGCACTTCTAGGGGAGCAGTGATAATCGGCTCCTGGACATCATGGAGTTCATTCTTGCTAGGAGAATAAGTAGAATGTTTTTCAGCTACTCTTCTGGAAATGACTGATGTAGCACCACTGGTAGAGTATCTAAATGCCATAACCGTATTTTTTTTAAAAGCGACTAACCTGTCAGATCGTGTCCGGTTGTTTCGGTAGTGTTATTTGTTGTTGTTTGTTTTAGTAATCGGTAATGGTAAATAGGGAATAGCTTGGGAGTAATCACACTTACCAATTCCCCATTACCAATTATCAATTACCCAAGTTTTACAATATCGATGTTTCCGGACATGATACCATATCTAGGCTGATTAAATTTATTTTAAGACTTTATTGTTTATTTATACTATAACCCAAAAATTTTGCAATATCTTAATAACGAGAGTCACCCAAAGCAGTACTCTATGTCTGTAGGTTTTTAGTTTTGGCTTGAAACGGCTAGGCACAATCACAGACAATCAAAAATGAAAAACGCAATTACGGCCTTCGGATTTTCTCTATTATCTCTAATATTGCCCTCTGAAGCTAAGGCATATGATTTAGATTTCACTAATCTTTATGTGTTTGGTGATAGCCTATCGGATTCTGGCAATTTGTTCAATATCAGTAAGGCAAGCAATCAGCTAAATCCCACCATTCCCATCATCCCCCAGAGTCCACCCTACTTTCAGGGAAGTTTTAGCAATGGTCCTATCTGGGTAGATTATCTAGCAGATGCTCTGGACATAGAGGTGAAGCGATCTACTGACTTGTCGGTGGTGTTACCGGATTCGCCGATACTTTCTCCAATCACTATCACTCCCGATGGCCCTCAAGTGAGTTTTTTCTTCAATGGTGCGACGACTACTCAAAGCGTAAACTTTGCTTTTGGTGGTTCTACAACCGGATTGGCTGGCATTGGTCAGTTGGGGGAGGTTGTACCGGGATTACTCACCCAAGTCCCAGGGTTTACCAATGACCTAATCCTATCTGATCAGATGGCTGACCCCAACGCCCTCTATATTCTGTGGTCAGGTGCTAATGATTACCAGAGTGCGGACCCTCCTAATCCTAACCAGGTGGTGAGCAATATACAGACAGCCCTGAACTCCCTGTATAACTTTGGTGCTCGCAATTTCCTAGTGCTTAACTTACCAGATTTGGGAAAGATACCTCAATCACTGAGACTAGATAGTGTATTATCGTCTGGCCTCACGGATTTGAGCGAGCAGCATAACTCTGTATTGGACTCCACCCTTAACGTTTTGAGGCAATCTTTACCTGACATTAACCTGATATCCGTTGATCAGTATGACCTATTTAATCAGGTTTTGACCAATCCTGGAAACTTTGGTTTCACGAATGTGACGGAAACGTGCTTAGATGGAACAACATTTATTGCCTGTGCTAATCCAGACGAGTTTTTATTCTGGGATGGCTTCCACCCAACGACAGCTGGCCATCAGATCATAGCGGAATCCACCTTAGCCGCACTGAAGTCCCAAGACAAGGCTAAGACTAAGTCTGTACCAGAACCAGTTTCTTCTGCCTCCTTAGGAGTGATAGGGCTTGCCTGGTTGCTTCGAAAACAGTTGAATAAATCCTGCTAGAGTTTACTATTAACTATAACACAGTGGCATCTACCCCAGCTGTCACCGTTGATACTAAATTGATACTTAATAGTTTGATACTACTATTGGTAAATTCTATGGGTAAATTTCTGTTAATCTTATCTGCGATCGCTTGCCTGTGTCAGACTGCTATAGCTCAGACACAATCAAGGCGTTGGGTCAGAGTTATGTCAAATGCTCAGACAGGCAATATCCACTACTTCGATGTGGATTCTTTGGTCAGCACTACTGATGAAATGGGCAATCCCATCCACTCCTTTGATAGTAGGATAGTATTTGGTAATCCTCTCGAACCAGGAGTGTATTCTGCCATTATCACGGTTCAAGTTAATTGCCCTGAGCGTTCCATACGTACATTGCGTTTTGAACAATACGATTCCCAGGGTAGTATAATCAGCCGAGAAGAATCGGAGAATGATTGGTACACAATACCCACACCCGATACTCCAACGGTTCATGTCATGAATGGTTTTCACACCTTAGCTTGTAAGTCTAATACTAATGTTGTTAACCGTTGACTTTTATCTGTTGACTGTTAACTGTTAATTGTTGACTTTTAATTTTTGACTGTTGAGTCGGAACTCAGCACTTTCCGACTCAGGAATCAATTGATATCACTCATCAGAAGATTAACTAATTCTTGGGTGATAGGGAAACCAGTTTGTTGCTCAAAGTGTAAAAACATCGGACTGGGGTTAGCCTCAAGAAACACGTATTCACCATTTGGCTTTAAACGCCAGTCAATGGCGGTCCACTGGAGCCAAAACGCTCTAGTGATAGCTTTACACTGATCTTGCACCGTCTTTGGCAGCCTGACCGGAATCAATTGAGCATCGATATCTTCTCGAAAGTCAAGAGACTTGGAGCGAATTTCTGCCGAGTACATCGAGTCCCCAATTACATAGGTGCGAACATTTGTGCCAGGGATATACTCCTGTATAGTAACAGGAGAAAGCCGCAGGGCTAAGTTTAGTCGTTCAGGTTGTAGATGTTTTTCTGTTAAAAACTGGACATGAGCACCACCATAGACTGGCTTAAAAATAACTTGATTACAAGACTTCGTAAACTTAATGATAGCGTCTGGATCATTACTAATTAGAGTATGGGGAATCGTTACACCCATTTGTTCAGCTTTGCTCAATTGTAGAGGTTTTTCCTTATGCAATTCATAAGCTTGCCATGAGTTTACCCAGTGAATTGAGGTTCCTTGCATCAACGTTCTTAGGGTACTCATAGCATCATTAAAAGCAACTCTCTGCTGTAATGGATTTTTGATTGGGGGAATTTGAACTCCAGAAAAATTACGCCAAAAGATGCTACGAATATCTCTCAGACGTAATTGATATCCATCGGATAGGGTGAGAAGTCCATCTTTAGTGTGTGGCTGCCAAGATAGTCGTAATTTAGTAGGAAACAGAGAGGTATCGAGATAGTTTGTCTTGCCTCCAGCCTTAGTCAGAGCATGGTTGATATGCGCAGCGTGAGTATCTTCAGGATTGCCCAAAATTAAAATATTCATCTATTGCCAAACAAAACGAACTAGTATTTATACTGTTCTGCTGATTATCCAAGTTCTTTTTTTGTTTCCGTTGAATCGGTTTAAGGATAATGCTTTCACCGTTACCAGCATTTTTAACACCATGATATTAACTAGATAATAGGGGGGCTAATCAAGTCACTATCATACTTTGTTTGGTAAAGATTTGCTATTTTAAAACACCCTCTAAGCCAATTGAATTTTGGTATACTATAATTTATATTTACCTTATCATCGGTAAATTTTATAGTTAAATGCATCCTGATATTACTCCTAAGATATACTGCACCCTGTTGACAAATTGCCTAAATGCTGAACCCATACGCTGCTAATGGGTCAGGGAGTTGTTAGTAGATTGCTCACCCCTCCCTATAGCTATCCTAATTCATGTGTGAACAATACTTTCCTTCAAAATAGTCCTCAGTTCTGAGTAAGAACTGTCACAGTTCACGAATCCTATAGGATTGCTATATTCCCTAATCTTTATCATTACTAAAAAATTGGCAAGTGTGCCAATATTGAGATTCTTTCCACTGGCCATGGTTCAAGGTGAATGCCTGAGAGGTCTTGTTTTTGTTCGATAGCAGCTAGGTTGTTACTCAAGGCTTCAAGGAGGTCTCCCCCTTCTTCTGACAAGGCTAGAGTGCTTGCACCCCCTTCTTCCCCGATGGCGAAGGTAGTAATACTGACATCTTCTCCAATCGCATCCGTAACAATACCTCCTTCTTTCCTGATGGCGAAGGTCGTAATATGCCCATCCTCCCCAATCGCATCCGTAACAATACCTCCTTCTTCACATGAGGTTTGGGCAGTAGCGACATTTAAACTGTCGTGTTGAGGAGGTGGACTGGCAAGTTGAGTATTCATGACTACTTTTAATTCAGAAAGCGTTAGTTCAAATGGATGGTCTATGAGATGTAGTAGATTTTGCGTTCGCGTAGCGGTTCCTTCGGAATATCGCATTTTCAATCTCATTCAGATGCATCTGTTGCCAACACCTAAACATTTGTACTTATAAACATTTGTACTTAGGGGACTCGGTTGATGCTATCTGCTCCTTAACGGTTTGTTATCGAGAAATAATCTCTGTATGTAACCATGACAAAGTAACCTGGCTTTCGTAATCCAGATAATTACTGATTCTGTTAAATCTTTTACAGTTCTATATCCGTGAATTCTCTAGTTTAGCTCTTATTCATGGATACATACTAACTAAGTAGTGGCCCACAAAACTAGGGGAAGAGAAAGGAAACTCACTAAGGTAGACAAAACCACTGTGCGTGCTACTAAGGGAGGATCTCCCCCAAACTCAGTGACTAAAACTACCGTACTAATTGCTACAGGCATGGCACTTTGTAACACCAACACCTGTAAATTTAATCCCTCCAGTCCCAACCCTTGACCAACGGTATGGGCAATTAGGGGAGCTACCAACAAACGCAAGGTAGTGGCGAGCAGCTCATACCGTCCTATCACCAAAGGGGTGCGAGACAATTGTATCCCCAACACAATTAAATCGATAGGGATTGCTGCCATACCCAACTGGTGAATACCCTTATCTAGCCCTAAAGGCAGTTTTAAGCGCAATAAACGCCAGGTTAATCCTGCCAGCATTGCCCAGAGTAGCGGTAGTTTTAGGGTTAAGCGCACTCCAGAACTAATGCTACCCCCTTTAAGCAAGGCTGGACAAATGGCAAACATCAACAAGGCAGCTGTGATCATGTACACTATAGCGCGTTCTAAACCCGGTGTACCAAAGGCAAAGGAATTGAGAGGAAGCCCCAGGTTTCCAGCATTGGGAAAAATAGCAGCAACCATAAAGCTTTTTTGGACAACTGCTGGTAATTTCAACAGTTTGCCTAACCCCCACGTCAGTAGGTAAAGCAACACAGCGGTAATAATCAACCCAGCGATTAAACCAGTGGTGCTTTCGGTAGACAGTGTTGTCCGATACAAGCTGTCTGCTATCAACGCTGGTACGAGAATATAAAGAGATAGCTGAGAAAGAGTTTGCTTGTCCACAGATAACCTGCGACCAGCAATAAATCCAATCAGGATAATTAAACCGACCGAAACGACAGCAGGTAGAAGAACAGTCATTCTATAAATACTGAGATGAGCCCCATTAAAGCAAAAGTCTGTTTGTTTGCAGTTTACTATTTATAGTTGAAAGTTGAAAGCTTCAAGCTTTCAACCTTCAACCTTCAACCTTCAACCTTCAACCTTTAACCTTTAACCTTTAACCTTTAAACCTATTTTTGCTAAACTGCTTCAGTCGCTGCCGCAGTTGTTTAATATTAGGTCTGTGACCTCCATAACGCCAACGCATATAAGCATGGGAAATCTGCTCAATGACCTCAGCGGATGCTTGAGGCTGGTCTTGACCTATACGGCTAGCGTACTCTAGGGGAGTTTGAGTCGGATGTTTGACATACCCTTTGGTTGCTAAAATCTTGATCATTTGCTGGTAAATCTGTTCCATTGGTGGCAAGGTTGCCAACCAGAAACGATAGCGCCAGTTTTTCCACTGATGCCAACCTAGCCAGCTCAGAAAACCAAATGCGATCGCTAATATCAAGCCACTCAACATACCTAACCAACCACTAGACACCATCTTCCACAATCCAACAAATATTCGGATAATGGTACCAATGGTGAGATGCCATAGATTGCTGAGTAAACCAGTTATTGGTGAGGGGAGCCAACCTGCTACCCACTGCCAAAACTGACGCAAGACACTAAAGGTTTGATATTGCTCGACGGAGGGGGGCAGCAATTCATGACCTGGGATGGGGTCAAAGGCAAACCAACCGTATTTAGGGAAATAAACCTCAGTCATGGCATAGGCATCGGTATTGCGGACGATGTAAAACCCGGTAAAGGGGTTAAATTCGCCAGTGCCAAATCCAGCCACTAATCGGGCTGGGATGCCTATGGAACGGAGCATAATCGTGAGGGTGGTGGAGAAGTGGTCAGGATAACCACCTTGATACTTGAAGAGAAAGGCTTCCACCAAATCTTGATTTTCTTCTAAAAAAGGGAATTGTGAGGGGTCTTGGGGGAGGCGATAACGCTGCTTAACCGCCTGGGCTAGATACAAGGCTTTTTCATAGGAAGAGGTAAGAGGTTTCTCTGAAGTGGCTAGGAGTTCTTCAGTACGTTGCCTGACCCTCACTGCAATTTGGGGCGGAATATCCAGATAGTAGTTTTGAATCGACTTGGGGTAGTTATCCCCAGCTTGCTGCAACCTAGTGCGATCGCGAAATGGAACTTCTGATATTACGGTATAGGTCAGTCCTTCTACTAAACCTAAAGGCGATCGCAAACTCCCTTCTGGTCCAATACCTATTTCCCGCGACGGAAAGAACAATTCGTTAGGATAGGCCAAAGCGGGAATCAGATTGGGCAGTTCTGATACAGCTGTGTAGGTTTGAATTACCTTTTTGGTTTGACCTGTGATCAAGGCAGGTAAGAGTTGGAAGCGATAGGACCAGCTTGGTCGAGTTATTTTCTGGACCTGATTATCCCGAGAAATTTCCCAACCCTGACCCGTGTAGTGGTCAAACGCTAGCACTCGCCAAAATCCCGGTGCTTGAGAACGCACTCGCATCACTACCTTAGGTTTGAGTTCTCCCCGCAGATTCTGGTTAATCTTGCTATTAAAGCCATAGTAAAATGTCTCATCCAACTCACCAGAACCCGTAGCGTTTTGAGAGCCACCACTACCATTTTCCCCTTGCTGTTTCCCTTCACTTACATAGCCAGGGTTAACAATTAACCTATTTTGTGAATCAAATCTCCGGTTTGCCATTTCCCCAGGAGCACTGACGGGATACATCTGGATTTGATAACCAGGGAAACGAGGCATCAGAGCAAAAATCGTTAACCCTAGCGCCATAATTACCCCGATAAATAAAATGAGACGCTTTAGGGGTATGGGTGAGGAGTGGGGAGTAAACCCGTATATTTTTTTACCTTTTTTAACCGTAGATATACCCAAACGTGACTGGTAATCCAGGACAAGAACCGGTAATGCGATCGCTAAAAATACTAACAAAAGAGGGGCAAACGTCAGAGTCTGACTCACAGTACCAGCAACCCCCAACAGGATTAGCCCAATTACCATCGAATAGCCCAAATCCTTGCGGCGCGGCAAGTCAAAGCTATGAAGAATTTGCAGCTGAACTAACAACTGAGCTAGAGCCAAGCGGGTATCATTGAGCTGACTGAACACATTGGCCAAAAAGGCTCCCAATGCCAGCAACATCCCCAATGCCAGCAAGAATTTCAGAGCAATGTTACGTTGGCGACGACGATACCAACTCCAGGTTGCTCCCACAATACTTAAGGGTACTGCCCAAAGACTCCAGAAGGTAGATGCGGCAACATCAACAGCCACAATTCCTACTACTACCAGTGCCTGCACCAACACCCTTAACGAAATCGACTCCTCTGTAGGAGGCAATGGCTTGGCCTCAAGACGCTGCCAAAACTGACTCACCATGGTAGATGCGTTATAGGTTATATGTCAAGGTTGGAATGTTAAAGGTTAGAATGTTAAAGGTTGGAATGTTGAAGGTTGGAATGTTGAAGGTTGGAATGTTGAAGGTTGGAATGTTGAAGGTTGGACTGTTGAAGGTTGGACTGTTGAAGGTTGGACTGTTGAAGGTTGGAATGTTGAAGGTTGGAATGTTGAAGGTTGGAATGTTGAAGGTTGGAATGTTGAAGGTTATAACCTGCAACTTATTAAGTTATTAACCTGAAACCTGTTAACCTGTTAACCTGCAACCTGTTAACCTGCAACCTATTAACCTGCAACCTGTTAACCTGCAACCTGTTAACCTGAAACCTGTTAACCTGTTAACCTGCAACCTGTTAACCTGCAACCTGTTAACCTGCAACCTGTTAACCTGCAACCTACTAACCTGTTAACCTGCAACCTGTTAACCTGCAACTATTCTGGCTAATGTGTAGGGCAGATTGCAAAGGTCAAAGGTTTCTGTTCTCCATGATGGAACCGAATCTCGATAGAACAAATCTGATTGGGTTGTAAATCATAGGATTCTACACTCAGGGAACCTGGATAGGTACGTTCTGCTTTTGCGGAGGCTTGGGGTGTACCTAGAGTCAAGCTACCACCTCTAGGCAAACGAGTGCTGACCCGTAGCTGAGACACACCATCTTCTTGATGATATTCGGCTCGCAGAGTCACTAAACCAGCACTAGTCTCCCACTGGCGCTCCACAGGAGTTTGATTTGGTGAAACTGGAATGGTCAGAGTGGTAAGAATTTCCTTAGCTGCTAACAGAGCCAAGACCATCTTTTGCTCATTGTTAGCTTCTTCGTAAGCTAGGGATGGCAGTAGTTGTTCTGTAGAACGGGCACTTCCCATCAAGATGGTGCCACTCCAGGAGTTAAGGGCATAGAATTCGTCAGGAAACAGCTTTTGAACTGCCCTAACCAGTTTAGCCCCTAGCTGATACTGGGAAGACACTGCCTCAGAGCAGGCTTCTAGCAATTGAGATAAAACGTTTTCTGGTATGGCAGTTGGTAAAGCCAAGTTAGACAACTGTGGCATCCAAAACCTAACTCCGGAAACCCAAGACTCTGCTATTGCGTCAACAATATCAGTTTCATAGTCAGACATTTCTGTCTCCCAAGGAAACAGAGGTGGGTTAAGTTCAATTTGAGCTTGTAATTTGCGCTTCAATAGCGTCTGGAAACGATTTTGCACGGTTGACATCTCTCCCAAGTTGTAGCGGCGGATTTCACCGCCTAGTGTAAGGTCATCATGGGTGATCGATTCTAGTGAATCCACCCACATGCGGTCTAAAACCGCTTCGCCATTGTGATTAGGGACAATGTTCAAGTTTTCCAAGTCCAGTGATTCTGATAAATCCAGGGGATATACATCAAAGTCAAAATCCGCTGCTGTTGTCTCACCCAGAGGTACAGTATCGTTTACTTGACCGTTTGATGGTATTGAAGCAGCGGGACGGGACTCTTTTAGCCAAGCCATTAAGCGGCTATAGAAAGCGTCCATATTGTTATCTATGTCACTATTCATCTTTAGATCTACCGGATCCGGATACTGAACTATTACGAATATCCCAGGCAATTTCGAGCAACTTAAACCATCGCTTCTGTGCCTGGTTTAGTGTACAACCCAAGGTCTTAGAAATTTGTTCATTGGAGTAACCTTGTTGTTTGAGTTTAAGTAATTCTGACTGTTGGGAGCTCAGTTTTTGTTGAAATCGTTGCCATTCTTTTGGTGTTAGCCCCAGATTTCGATCCAAATCTGCTCCCAGCCACTGATGTACCAATTCCCAACGGTGAGACAGAGCAAACCGAATCAGATGATACTTAAACCGTTGTTGTAAATAGTCCCGCTGTCTGGGATTGATGCCTAAAATCTCCTCAATTTCCCTGGTTGGCAGGTCTTTCAGCCGCAGAGTAAAGTAATCCGCACAATCCTGTTGCTGGCGTTCTTTGAGATAGGCGAATAATTCTTTGATTACAGTTTCCCGCAGGCTGGAGTCTAGGGGTTCAGAGTCTGATAATACCATTGCCTCCCGCACCTGCTGGATCGCCGCATCATTCCAAGTCGCATCTGACTCCTGTGCTGCTCCTTCCGCTGCTGTATCCATATCCACAGAGGTTTCTGGAGGTTGCTGTTGGGAAAAGGTTTGAGCACGTAGAATGACCAACTGTTGGGAACGGCGACCGGGTAAAGGAATACGTCGTTTACCATAGCGCTCTGTAAACGCCATATATTCTGATAGTTCCAGGAGACTGCGGGGACGATAGGTTTCCTCCAGGGAGGTTTCCCGCCGAAAGGCATTCAAGGCTTCGGCATAGAATCCCTGTAAGAAATCTTCAATCATATTCAGCCGCGCCTGGTAACTGGTCGGCGTTTGATGGGGTGTAATGTAGCGGTAGATAATGGCACTAAGAGTACTCTGTAGTTCTACCCTCCCTTGGAGCGACCCCAGTTTGTAGTAATGACAAACTTGCTTGAGACGATGGTTAGCGAGGTTTTGAGCCCAGCTGTCCACATCCCCAGAGGTTTGAATCCGATTACTTTCATTGCAAATACGATTAACTTCATCAGCGATACGTCTTGCTACGTCCTGGCAGTTTTGCTTAGAAGCACGAGTGGACTGCCGGAGTTCTTTATACAGCAGTTCAAATAGTCCTTCCACGCCCAGGCAGACTTCCCTCATCATGATTTTCATTCAATAACGACCCTAACATACACGTACTCTCGACAAATTTGATTTAGGTTTAGACTATGTGCAGCCAAATTCCTCACCCTATAGCTCCTATGGAATTAGACGAACAAATTAACAATTTGATTGATAATGCCCCACAAGATGGAACGACGCCTCAAGCGATTGAAGCGATCGCTCCAGTACTCAAACTTCTGGCGGAACAACTAAACCATCTGGAATATTACATTCTCCAAAATCTTGACCAAGGTTGGGTGTTGACGACACTGAGTAATCGTGCTAACCCTGATCTGGAGAAAAATGTTATTTATGCTTTTCCGACTGTTCAAGATGCTGCCAATTTTCATTCTGATTGGGATCCTCAACTTATGGCGTGCGGGGTGCCAGTCACTCACATTTTGTTTCAGATGTTGGCAATCGACACCGTCACTAGTACTGTTTTCTTTGATACACCTGGTAATTTAGCGGTTGGTTCAGAGGTCTCTCGAGAGGACCTACGAAATTTAATACAAGCTCAACTACAGCAAATCCGGTCAGCACCCAAGTCAGATTCTAACAATCAACCCCCTGATATTGCTTAACTATGGCTTCACCAGAGCAAGGGATCAGCGGATGAGGAGATGAGCGGATGAGGGGATGACTGGATGAGGGGATAACTGACAAAAGACTATTGAATCACAAATTATTACGATCACCCCTGATCACTTCATTACTTATCCGGTCTCATCTAGGCACTTTCCATGTATTCAATATAGTTATTCCCTGCCATCACGACCTCTGACCATCTCCCCATCGGTGAATTTACTATCTGTAAACGCAACTTGGTATTAATTTGCCACTTGCTATAATAGTGCGGCTAAAATTGCGGTTAAGCCCCCACTATGCCTCGCAATAAAACTATGGTAGCTTCTCAAACTGGCTTCCCTGATACGGAAAATCACTGGGCAAAGCCATTTATTGAAGGTTTAGCAAATCAGGGAATGATTAGCGGTTTCCCTGATGGCAGATTCCGACCTAATCTACCCATGAATCGATCTCAGTTTGCTGCCATATTAAAAAACGCTTTTTCCCAACCCGAAAAACAACGATCTGCTCCGAAGTTTATTGATGTATCACAGAAACACTGGGCTTTGGAGGCGATTCAATATGCTTACGAAACTGGCTTTATGTCGGGTTATCCTGGTAATCGCTTCCGCCCAGACACTAATCTGGTTCGAGTGGAAGCCTTGGTAGCGATCGCAGCTGGCTTGAACCTTCCCTTGAGTGAGATATCCGATGTACAGATAGAGCTACCCCAACTTTATCAAGATGTGGATAAAATTCCTGGTTATGCCCGAGACAGGATAGCCACCGCTACGGATGCTAACATAATCGTCAATTATCCCAATCCCAAGCGACTGCGACCCACTCAAGTGGCAACTCGTGCTGATGTGGCAGCGTTTATCTATCAAGCTTTGGCGTATTTGGGTCAGGTGCCAGACCTAAACTCAAAATACAGGGTTGCTTTCCAAACCACTAGGGAGGTTAGCCATCAGCGAGAGTTTCGGGGAGTTTGGGTTGCCAGTGTCTGGAACATTGACTGGCCCTCTGAAAAGGGTCTAGCAGCTGAAAACCAACAAGAGGAACTGATCGAGATTATTGAGCGGATTGAGGAACTTAACCTCAATGCTATGTTTTTCCAGGTACGACCGACGGGAGATGCTTTATATGCCTCAGAATTAGAACCTTGGAGTGAATGGCTAACAGGTACCCAAGGGCAAGCACCAGAACCATTTTACGACCCGCTGGAGTTTGCGATCGCAGAATGTCACAAGCGCAATATTGAACTACACGCCTGGTTTAACCCGTTCCGTGCTGCAACCGGATCACAAGTTTCCACAAAAGTCAAGCCTCACATCAGCGTTACCCATTCAAACTATGTTTATCAACACGGTAAACAATTGTGGATGGATCCAGGAGTAAAAACAGTTCAGGACTGGACTTATAACGTGATTCTGGATGTAGTCAGTCGTTATGATGTAGATGGGATTCATCTGGATGACTATTTCTATCCTTATCCTATCAAAGATCAAGATTTTCCTGATCAAAAAACCTATGAAGCTTATCAGGAAGCTGGGGGTGAACTGAGTTTGGGGGATTGGCGCAGGGACAATGTGAATAAGATAGTTGAGCGTCTCTACACTGGCATTAAAGCTACTAAGCCAACCGTTAAATTTGGGATTAGTCCTTTTGGAATTTATCGTCCTGGACAACCTCCTCAAATTAAGGGATTAGATCAATATGAAGCTATCTATGCTGACCCTAAAAAATGGTTAGAAGAAGGCTGGGTCGATTATATGGCTCCTCAACTTTACTGGCGCATTGAGCCTCCTGCCCAAAGTTATCCGGTTTTACTGCAATGGTGGACAGAAAATAATCCTAAAAATCGACACATTTATTCTGGGAATAGACTCACTAAGTTAGATGGAGAAGACTGGCCGATTTCTGAGTATGAAGAACAAGTTGAAATTAGCCGCGATCTAGTGTCTCAACTCTCCCTAGGAAATATTTTCTATAGCATGAAAGTATTCACAGAAAATCGTTTAGAGGTGGTTGACCAGTTCAAAAGCTCTATTTATTCTGAACCTGCTGTTGTTCCTAATATGGAGTGGTTACAGACTGAGCCACCTAAGACACCAGGTAATGTCAGAGCAAGAGATGGTAAGCTCAGTTGGCAGAAAGTTTGTGATGGAGAAACTTGTTATTGGACCCTTTATCGACAACAAGATGGGGTTTGGAGGTTGTACAAAATTCTGAATTCATCCACGCTGGAGATAGCGCTAGAGTCAGGAATCTATGCCTTGTCAGCGGTGGATAGGATTGGGAATGAAAGTTTAGGAGTTGTGGTGTCGTTGGGTTGAAGGTTGTTCGCCCCGTATTCGGTGTAGGTAAGGTTGAAGGTTAAATGTTGAAGGTTAAATGTTGAAGGTTAAATGTTGAAGGTTTACTATCCTATAATAGAGTAAAGAAGGCAGGAATTCCAACTTACGCCGCTATAATTTTCCCTTACATTCTAGTTTAACACCTGGCCATTAATTCGGCAGATGTTGGCTAAACTCATCTAAAGAATTCGCTGTTAATGCCCTGGCCATTAAGGTGTCCAATTGTTGGATATCTAAGTCTTCGATTTTCCTAGATATCTCTGAAGTAATCGTTCCAAATCGTAGTTGGAGTATTCGCTCCAAGCTAGCACGACGTTCTTGTTGAATGCCTTCTAATATCCCCTGTTTTATCCCCTGTTTTATCCCCTCTTCTCTGCCTCTTAATTCTCCAACTGCCTCTGCCCCTTCCAGCATACTAATTTCATACCGTTTATCTTCCAGATATTTCTGATAGGCTGCCTTTTCTGTATTCGGTAGACTCTCAATCCTCAGGTTTTCCTTGGCTTGGGCTAATCCCCTGGCTTGGAATTCCTCCTTGATTTCACTATTTTTCAGGAAATATATCCATTCATCTAAACTGTTTCTGATCACATCATCAAACTGTTTCACTCTCAAGATGTAATATTCGGGAAATATCTGGTACACCTGCTCAATTGTGAACAACTCCTTCTGGAGATTTGATGGCTCTAGTTTGTCCTGGGTATGACGTCCTCGGAAATCTAATTTCGCCTTATAAATGTAATCTTGTCCTTGGCCGAGGGGAAAGTAAACTATATTAATGGAGTAGACCTTTTTGATTTGACTATAAGGCTCTCCTTTATCCAGATATTCGGTAATCAGAGTCGAGACTCCAAATAACATCCGCTGAAAGTAATCATTTTCCGAACTATTTTGCACCTCTACTAGCAATAACTCCCCGGCACTATTGAGAGCTAGAATATCCACCCGGTTTAGTTTATTGTCTTGCCTCTGAGGATTACTTTCACTTTCTAGTATTGATTCAATGGTAATCACTTCCCCGAGTAATTCGCTGATAAAGCCTTCGAGGACAACATAATTAGCTTTATCCCGCAGTTGTTTTTTGATCGCCCAGTCAAAGCGTATGTGTGTTGCTGCCATGATTAGTCTTGCTATCTACAAGCACTATGCCATCTCGACTTAATTTCCTTTAGACTTCTATTTTAACACCTGGCCATTAATTCGGCAGATGTTGGCTAAACTCATCTAAAGAAGTAACTGTTAATGCCCTGGCCATTAAGGTGTCCAATTGTTGGATATCTAAGCCTTGAATTTTTTCAGATATCTCTGAAGGAATCGTTCCAAATCGTAGTTGAAGTATTCGCTCCAAGCTAGCACGACGTTCTTGTTGAATGCCCTGTTCTATGCCCTGCTCTATGCCCTGTTCTATGCCCTGCTCTATGCCCTGTTCTATGCCCTGTTCTATGCCCTGTTCTATGCCCTGTTTTATGCCCTGTTCTCTGCCCTGCTCTATGCCCTGTTTTATGCCCTCTTCTCTACCCTGTTTTATGCCCTCTTCTCTACCCTGTTTTATGCCCTCTTCTCTGCCCCTTAATTCTCCGACTGCCTCTGCCCCTTCCAGCATACTAATTTCATACCGTTTATCTTCCAGATATTTCTGATACGCTGCCTTTTCTTGATTAGGTAGACTCTCAATCCTCAGGTTTTCCTTGGCTTGGGCTAATCCCCTGGCTTGGAATTCCTCCTTGATTTCACTATTTTTCAAGAAATATATCCATTCATCCAAACTGTTTTTAGTCACATCATCAAACTGTTTCACTCTCAAGATGTAATATTCGGGAAATATCTGGTACACCTGCTCAATTGTGAACAACTCCTTCTGGAGATTTGATGGCTCTAGTCTGTCCTGGATATGACGTCCGATGAAATTTAATTTTCCATCATATATGTAATCTTGTCCTTGGCCGAGGGGAAAGTAAACTATATTAATGGAGTAGACCTTTTTGACTTTACTATAAGGCTCTCCTTTATCCAGATATTCGGTAATCAGAGTCGAAACTCCAAATAACATCCGCTGAAAGTAATCATTTTCCGAACTATTTTGCACCTCCACCAGCAATAACTCCCCAGCACTATTGAGAGCTAGAATATCCACCCGGTTTAGTTTATTGTCTTGTGTCTGAGGATTACTTTCACTTTCTAGTATTGATTCAATGGTAATCACTTCCCCGAGTAATTCGCTGATAAAGCCTTCGAGGACAACATAATTAGCTTTATCCCGCAGTTGTTTTTTGATTGCCCAGTCAAAGCGTATGTGTGTTGCTGCCATGATTAGTCTTGCTATCTACAATCACTATGCCATCTCGACTTAACTTCATTATACTGGATCAGTGGGTCAGTCCTGAGCAATGGTCTTTAGACAAACCTAGCCAAGAGGGATTAAACTGAAACAATAAGCAATAAGCGAATTTTGTCCATTTGAGTTGGTTACCGTGAGAGAGATTTTAAAGGTTATTCTTCCTCAACTGCGTCAGCACTTCGAGAAAATTTACAACGATATGAGGGGATTCGGGTCTCGTCAACATTGGGACTCTACCCCCCGATTCATAATGCGATGTTCCGTTCGCGAACGCATTAGACAAATGACCAATGACTACTGATTAATGACTAATCAAGGGCTGAGCGCTGACAGCTGAGAGCTGAAGGCTTACCTGATCAGTGTTTTTACCTTGCGATCTCCTTTTAAAGTAACTATAATCAATCTACCATAGCTAGAAAATTGAATAATTCTTTTGTCCTAATTTAGGATAGTCTAATCTAGGGGAGTAAACTTCATGAAAAATCAAATTATTGATCAAGTTTTGTACAACCACAAACTTGATATTGATCACCTGTTACAAGATTTGCAGAAATTTGCTAGTCAAATCAATAAACCGGAATTACAGTCAAAAATAAGGACGATACAAAAAAATAGTAATGAACCGTTTTTATTAGTTATTGTTGGAGAAGTAAAAGCCGGAAAAAGTAGCTTTATTAATGCCCTACTTCAAGAAAATATTTGTAAAACTGATGTTGAGCCATGTACGGATGTTATTCAACAAATTGTTTATTCAGAGCAGCAGTTTGAAAAAGAGATTAGCCCAACGTTACGAAAAATTGGTTTACCGATTGACATATTGAAAACTATATCAATTGTCGATACTCCCGGAACGAATACGATTCTGGACAACCACCAAGAGATTACTGAAAACTATATTCCTAACAGTGATTTAGTGTTTTTTGTATTCTTCGCTAAGAATCCCTATCATAAAACAGCTTGGGAACTTCTGGATTATGTTAGTGAGCAATGGGGTAAAAAAGTAGTCTTCATACTTCAACAGTCTGATTTAACTAAACCAGAAGAATTAAGCCGAAATACTCAGAGAGTTAAAGACTATGCTAGTCAACGACATATTGAGTCTCCTATAGTTTTTGCGACATCAGCGGAATTAGAAAACAATGGAAATGAAGAGGGGAGTGGGTTTAGGGACGTGAGACGATTTATTAATGATATGGTTACCGGTGGGGAGACTTACAAAATTAAACTGAAATCAATTAGCGATCGCACTCAAAACGTGATTGATGAATTAGACCATGAATTAAAATCTATCCAACGGCAACTAGAGCTGGATAAATCATCAGTAGAACGAATCAAAACTAAATTAGCTGTTGGTGAAAAAAAGTCTCAAGATGAGATTACTAAACTGGTGGATAAGTTAGCCGCTAACTATGATCTAGTTGCTGAGCAAATAAAATCCGATTTTAGCGCTGGTTTCACCTTTCCTAAACTAATCAATAAGTCCGTTGTTGGTACCGTTAATAAAAATGCCTCGATCCAAGCCTGGATCGATCAGATCAAGGCCAAGTATGAACCAGAGCTACAGGTCTCGTTAGAGGAAACTTTAAAAGAGGAGACACACCATTTTTTAGGGGATATTAAAAACCTAATTGATTCCTTAATAAAAGATTTAAATACTATCCAGAATTATTCCAGTAATAGCAATATATCTATCCGAGTTATGGAGCGCCGTCATGAGGTGTTTGAAGACGTTAAGCAAAAAGCATCTAAGCTCCTTGAAGATGCTGAGTTTATCAATACCTTAAAATCTAACGCTAGTGGAGTAGCTACCAATATATTAGGTGGAGCGGCGGTGACAGTAATTGCTGGCCTATTTATGGCGATAACCGAAATAGTAATATTGGATCTTATCGGTGCTGCGTTTGCCGGAGTTGGGATTTTATTTTCCGGGGGAGCGCTTTATCTTAAAAGAAAAATGATAATTAGCAAGATTAGCCAAAAATTAGACAGTGATAAAAATAAGTTGATCTCAGATATTCATCAGCAACTGAACTTAAAGTCTAGTCTGATCTATGAAGAAATAAAAAGAGTATTTGGAGATTTAGATGATTATGTTGAACAGGAAGAAGAAGGAATAGAACCTATCCTTAAGGACTATAGAACAATCCAGAGCAAGGCTAAGGATTTATTATTGATTGGTTAATGGTTATTGGTTATTGGTCTTAACTATTGGGTTAAGGCCGATTAATCTGTTCATCATTGCTGGCAGAATCATGCTTGTTGAAGCCATCATCTAGATATCTAATGCCCTTACTAGCTTCAACTGGTAGCTGTACTGGTAGCTTTACTGATCTCTCAATCAGTCCCAAATCTGCTAAACACCACCGGGGAGCACTGTGGCTGTGGGCGTTCTAGCAGCTTTGGGTATAGAACTGCTATCAAATGTGATATTATAACCTTGACAGTAGTTTTTGTTTACTGTAAACCTAACTTGGTCAACTTAGACCAGACGTAGCTATATAATAAATTATTTTTGACTCTCATTGAGGAGTCCCAGGAGGGATATGAGCAGCACAGATAGCAATAAAGACAAGGAACTCCAATTCACTGCTAAAGCAACTGGATCCTCAGGATACATCGATAGGAAACAGCTGAGCATAAAGCCATTACCCCAAAATCGTCCTATTGCTACAAATGTTAGTGAAGGGACAGATGAACTGATGGGCTATCTTGACTAAGGAATTAGTTACTAAGGGATTACTTGTCAGGTAAACGAGTGCTTCCGGGTGTGGTTAAGTCGGTCTTGTCTACAGTGTCATCTTTAACACTTCACCCGGAGTAAGCGTGTGCCTAGCCATACTAACGTTCTAAAACCCCTCAGCATAACGCTTCAACTCCCATGCCATTCGTTTAATACCCCGTAACTCATCCTCTCGGATAAACGGTAGAAACACCCGAGACAATATACCTGAATAAGAGTGTTTGTGGACGTATTTAGTACGACCCACTCCTATTTCTTGCAAATCAAATACACATTCACTACGAAAGCCAGGGATAGAAGACACCCAACTTAGACACACACCAGGCTGGACCTGAGTCACCAATGGCTCAAATTCTGTCTCTTCTTCATTGGGAAGCCGTCGCAGCGACAGAAAGACTTCTTTGCCCTGCTCAAACCGTAAACTTGAGTCACAATCAAATAGAAACGTGTTCCAGTACTTCCACTGCTGTTTATGGAACAAAATTTGCCAAACCTTCTGCCTTGGGACATTGATATCAATGTCAGTATAGAGACTTGTCATGTTAGTAAATAGCAGTTTTTACCGGCTTTAAGTACTGTTATTTTAGATTATGGTAAACGGTAAAGGATAGAAGGCTACACCACACAAAAGAATAATACGGATGCAGGTATGACTTAATCCATGCCCTAAATCCGCTGTGTAACATTATTAGTTATTAGTATCTTAACTTGTGCCTTGACTAGTGACATGTCTACTGGTTCTTTTGAAAAAAACAGTTTGGATTGGCAGTTGCAGCTGCTGCAACGACAATTCGGGGAGTGGTGGGAACTGACAATGTCTCAGGTGCCTCTTGACCAACCCCAAAGCTCACTGCCATCTTGGTTACTGTCTCCTATACTAGGTCAGGGGATTAGGATAACGTTTTGGTTACTTGTTGCTGTAATCCTAAGCTGGCTAGGGGTGCGGCTGTTGAGAGGATTACATCCTTATATTAGTTATTATTACCAGCAACTGACTCAAGCTGCAAACAGAGTGACAAAACGACCAGTTCCAGAATTATCAGTGGTCAATTGGTGGGAGCGATCGCAAAACTATCAGCAGCAGGGTAACTACACCGAAGCCTGTCGTTGCTTGTATATGGGGATGTTGCAGCAATTACACGATACTGGCATTGCCCCTCGCTATCCCAGTCGCACGGATGGAGAATATCTACAACTCATCCAGCAATTACCGCAACCTAAACCATACCAAATCTTACTGATCACCCACCAGCAGTTATGTTTTAGTAACGCCGAAGTCTCTAGTCAGGTTTTTGAACGGTGCAAGGAGGCTTATCAGCAGATAAAGGTTGTTCGCGTAGCGTGGCCGAAAGGCCAAGTATCAAGGATGAAGGATGAAATTTCCTAAGCGTCGGTTAGGGGTAATTAGTGCGATCGCAATCGTAGTACTAATGATCATTACCCTGGTAGCTGCTCCAGCTAATAATAAAATCAATAGCGGTTCTACTTACAGCCGCGCTCCCTATGGCTATGGCGCTTGGTACGCTTACATGGCAAAACGGGGAACTCCTGTACAGCGTTGGCAAAAACCCTTTGAGGATTTAGCGAATCAGACGGATGCTCAAGGCTCGGTTACCTTATTGCGTGTCACTAGTTGGTTGACAGTAGATGCTATTTATGGTAAAGAGCGAGAATGGATTAAACAGGGCAATACGATGGTGATTTTGGGAGTCAAGCAGCCGGTGACAGAGGCTGCTTTTAGTACTGTCCAAGAGGCTTCAACGGGAAAGGTTAAGGTTAACACCAGGCGGCGATACAAGGGTAATCAGGGGAAGAAAATTTTAAGCGATCGCTTTGGTGCTGTGGTTTGGGAAAAGCCTATTGGTGATGGTAGAGTTATCTTTGCCACTACATTCGATCTTGCTGCCAATGCCTATCAGGACTTTCCGGCTAACTATGAATTATTAGCGCAACTAGTTACTCCCTTGAAAGCAGAGGGGAATTTAACTAACCAAAATCCGGTTTGGGTCGATGAATACCTCCACGGTTACAAAGATGTAGATGTGATCAAGCGAGAGGTAGGTGAGACTCTATTCAGTTATTTAGCGAAAACCCCTCTATTGCCAGCCTTTATCCAAGGATTAATCATTCTTCTGGTTGCCATCTGGGCTCTGAATCGCCGCTTTGGACAACCATTGACCTTATCTGAACCAGTTGTGGATAACAGCGAAGCCTACATCCGAGCATTAGCAGGTGTTTTGCAAAAAGCAGGCAGCAGTGAGTTTGTGTTGGAAGTTGTGGGAAAAGACGAACAACTGCAACTGCAAAAAGCACTGGGATTAGGACAGACTCTGCTGGAGGAGCAAGCTCTAATTGATGCCTGGGTTGAGCAAACTGGACGTCCAGCTACAGAACTGAAACAATTGCTGGAAATTCAATCTAGTAAACGTCGTATTAGGGAGTCAGACTTACTAAAATGGCTGGGAAAATGGCAGAAAATTCGTCTTGATTGATGCGATGATCACAACTGCTGGATTTCGTAAACCACCGCCTATAAACCTAACTAATCCCAACCCCAATCAACCAGAGTTTGCCCATGCTATCCTGGTACCACGAAGACGGTCCCACAGGATAGCTAATCAAAGCAAATGACCAATGATCTCCCTGTCTTGAACCGCCTCAAGCAAACCCTTGGCAAAATAATTGTCGGTCAATCGACCCTAGTCGAACAGTTACTCGTAGCGTTGCTTAGTGGTGGACACGTGATTATTGAGGGGGTACCAGGAACCGGTAAAACCTTGCTTGTCAAAGTTCTAGCAAGGTTAATCCAAGCCGAATTTCGGCGGATTCAGTTAACCCCAGATATTCTACCATCGGATATTTTAGGAACCAATATCTTTGACCTGAATACCCGCAACTTTACCCTCAAAAAAGGACCAGTCTTTACTGAGATTTTGCTAGCTGATGAAATTAACCGCACCCCACCCAAAACCCAAGCAGCGCTGCTAGAGGCAATGGAAGAGCAGCAAGTCACCTTGGACGGGGAAACATTGCCTCTATCTGAATTATTTTGGGTGATTGCTACCCAAAACTCTCTAGAATTTGAAGGTACCTATCCCCTACCAGAAGCTCAGTTAGACCGATTTTTATTCAAGCTGGTAGTGGATTACCCAGACCCGGCAGCAGAAAAGCAAATGTTGCTCAATACTCAGAAAGGATTTCGTGGACGCCGTTTGGATTTAGAACGTCTGAAACCTCTAGCAACTGTAGAACAAATTTTTAGTGCTCGTCAAGAGGTTAAAGCTGTCCAAGTAGACGAGAAGGTGCTGGATTATTTGCTAGCCTTAGTTCAGCAAACCAGGCAAAATCCTGATTTAGCCTTGGGAGCCTCCCCGAGAGCTGCTGTAGCTTGGTTACAAACCAGTAAAGCCCAAGCTGTGTTATCAGGACGGGATTATGTGACACCGGATGATGTAAAAGCGATCGCACTCCCTCTACTCCGTCACCGTCTGATTCTGAAACCAGAGGTGCAGTTAGATGGGTTACAGATCGATAGCGTAATTGCTTCATTACTCAAGCAAGTTCCAGTGCCTAGGTGAGTGGCTCAGCACTCAGCACTCAAAAAAAACTATGATTCCCTCAAAACGAACCTATTTACTATTAATACTAGGTATTGCGATCGCATTATTACTCGCTACTGTTTTTAATCAACAAATCAGTCTAATTAGTACTCTTGTCTTTGATGGCATTGTCCTTGGTTTAGCCTTATGGGATGGAAAACGGGTCAAACCTAACCGAGTGAAGGTAACCCGCACCCCTTTACAACGGTTATCGATTGGGCGAGATAATCTGATTGTGCTGTCAGTGGAATCTAGAAATCAGGTTGCTCGAATTCTGATTAAGGACTACTATCCATTAGAGTTTGCTGTTTCCACCCCAACCATCACTGCTACCCTTGACCGGAATAGTAACAAGGAACTAACCTATACGGTTCACCCAGCCAAACGAGGTCAGTTTCACTGGGGAGATATTCACGTGCGCCAGTTGAGTCCTTGGGGCTTGGTGTGGGACGATTGGAAAATCCCAGGGAGTCAGAACGTAGCAGTTTATCCAGACTTAGTTAGTTTGCGATCGCTTTCTATTCGCCTCACCCTGGAAAATACTGGTACCATGCGCCGTTCCCGAAGCTTGGGTAGTGGGACAGAATTTGCTGAACTGCGGGAGTATGGCATTGGTGATGACACTCGCCTGATTGATTGGAAAGCCACCGCTCGCCGCTCTCGCCCTTTAGTAAGGGTGCTGGAACCGGAAAAAGAGCAAACTTTAATTATATTACTAGACCGGGGACGGTTGATGACCGCACAGGTACTTCAACTGAAGCGGTTTGATTGGGGATTGAATAGTACTCTAGCCCTAGCATTAGCTGGGTTACATCGGGGCGATCGCGTTGGCGTGGGTGTCTTTGATCGAGACATAACTACCTGGATTCCACCAGAACGGGGTCAACATCAACTATCGAAACTCATAGAACGCCTCACTCCGATTCAGCCAGTGTTATTAGAACCAGACTATTTTGGTGCTGTTACAAAAGTCGTGAATCAGCAAACTCGTCGTGCTTTAGTCGTACTGATTACAGACATCGTGGATGTTACTGCTTCCGCTGAATTGCTAGCAGCCCTAGAACCCCTCACCCCTCGCTACTTACCTTTTTGTGTCACCCTTCGAGACCCCCTTGTTGACCAATTGGCGCACACTCCCCCTAATACGGCTCAGTTAGAGAAAATTGTCAGTCAAGACCAGCTTTGGCACAGCGGATACCAGGAGCAGGCGAAAAAAAGAATTAGTGTTGAGCTCAACCCTGACCGGGGGCAAGCCGCTTATACCCGTGCTGTCGCTCTGGATTTAATTGCCCAGCGCCAAGTTGCCTTTGCCCGGTTGAAGCAAAAAGGAGTTCTGGTCTTGGATGCACCAGCCAATCAGATTAGTCAGCAACTGGTTGAGAGCTACTTACGAGTCAAAGCTCGGAATCTACTTTGAAGTATCCTCAACTTTCCGGCGATTACAATATATAATCAAAAGGGTAAACAGTCCGATTCCAACCAAATACTTGAGAAATGATGGCACTAAGGGACTGGGAGATAAAAACCCTTCAATAATACCAGCAATAATCAACATCGGCACAATCCCAAACATCAACTGAGCCGCTTGGGAGCCATAAAATTTTAATGCATCTACCCGGCGATATTGGCCTGGAAACAGAATTGCTCTACCGATGAGTAAACCGGCTCCACCAGCAAAGAAGATAGCGGGTAATTCCAGGGAACCATGGGGAAACACAAATGCCCAGAAGGGATAAGCTAAGTTATTTTGACCCACTAAGGTCCCAATGGCACCGATCAGTATTCCGTTGAATGCCATGACATATAGGGTAAAGGCACCGCAGGTAATCCCACCAGCCACTGCCCGAAAGCATACCGATATATTGTTAATCATAATGCCACTGGAAGCTAAGGGTTTCATGCCCAAAATCGAACCCATCCACAATTCCTGGCGATCGCGTACTTGTTCAATTAAGTGTTCCGGAACCACCAGGGACATAAACACTGGATCTTGCCAAGCCAACCACCAGGAAATTAAGGCTCCGAGGAGAAACACTGCTGTTGCGATCGCAATATAACTCCACGTCTGTTGCACTACAGCAGGGAAACCCCAGCGACAAAACTCCCCTAAGCCTTGCCAGTCTTGACGGCGAGAACCTTGATAAATCTGGTTATAGCCCCGAGAGGTGAGTCGTTGTAAATCCTTGACCAGGGTATGGCCTACTTGGTTAGTTCTAGCACGGGCTAAATCCGCTGAGACGGAGCGATACAAACTAGCGAGTTCCTTGATTTGGGATGCTGGCAAGGACTTGATTCCTCGTTTCTCCACTTGTTGCAGGAGAGTATCCAACTGTTTCCAATTTGCTTCCCGCCGCCCAATCCAACGTTTAATATTCATAAAGTTTCCGTGTAATTTTCGTAAACCTCCCTTAAGATAGCGTTAAAACTTCTCTTGCCATCAATAGCCCCATCGACCCATGTCTTATGAGCCTAGTCCCAACCAATCTTTAGGACCACTCAGTATTGGTAATGTTGTTAATGTCGGTCTGCGGATCTACCGCGACCATTTTAAGTTATATTATCGTCTAGCTTTTATCGGTTATCTATGGCTATTAGTTCCCATATATGGCTGGGCTAAGTTTTGTGCCATGTTTGGGCTAATTTCACGTCTAGCGTTTAGGGAAATTATTGAACGTCCAGAAACAGTGAATGAGGCTCGTCGCCATGTCAATGCTCGGATGTGGAGTTTTCTCAGAGCAGGCATCCTAGTATCCTTGATAACGTTTGGAGTAGCAATCCTAGTATCCTTGATAATTTGGGTGGCAATAATGGTAATTATTGTTCTTCTTAGTATCTTGATCGGAGTCCTTGCTTCAATTTCTGGGAATAGCAGTACTATTTTAGATAGTCTCGATACTCTCCCTGAGAATAGTGTTGCTATGCTTATCATAGGATTTCTGGTTTTGAGTATTTTTATGATTGCTTTTTTCTTTGGATTTATCTGGTTTATATCTCGCTTGTTTATTTATGAAATAACGCTGGCTATAGAAAATTCTATCGGTGCTAGGGCAGCCATTGGTCGCAGCTGGAAATTAACTCAGGGATTTATATTACGTATTCAAGGGATAGTAGTTGTTGGCTTTTTAATATCACTACCCATTTCGATTGCTGTACAGATAGCTACATTCATCATACAAACTATTTTATCTCTTTTGTTTCCTCAAGAATCAGCAATTTTTATCTGGCTTTATTTAGTGCTAGTTTTTGGGTTGAGCTTTGCTAGTGGTGCGTTGTTGGTTCCCTTCTGGCAAGCGATTAAATCAGTGATATACTACGATATATGTAGTCGTAAAGAAGGCATAGATTTGCAGCTATGGGGAAGCTAACCTCAACATCGATTAATTTTTTTAATCGAGTCACTATACAAACCCCAGAAAGTGTTGAATTAGAATTAACCTTAGCAGGGATTGGCAGTCGAGCTTATGCCTTGCTAATTGATTATATTGTCTTAGGATTAATTTTATTAGTATTTCTAATTGCTTGGGGCTTTTTATCTTCCCAACTGCTGGACTTATTAGACTATTTTTTTGGTATTAATGATTTAAGGCTGTGGCTATTAGCAATTTATCTATTTATTACTTTCTCGATTTACGTGGGTTATTTCGTTTTGTTTGAAACCCTATGGCAGGGACAAACACCCGGTAAGCGCTATGGAAGAATTCGTGTCATTCGTGATGATGCTAGACCAGTGAGACTACAGCAAGCTACCCTACGTGCTTTGCTCAGACCTGTTGATGATTTATGGTTCCTGGGAGTATTTTTAATTATCTTTAGCAAGCGAGAGAAACGGTTGGGAGATTGGTTAGCAGGAACCTTGGTAGTCCAAGAAGAGCAGCCTATTGCTTCTGCTAGCTTCGAGATCTCCGATCAGGCTCAAGCCTTAGCCAATCAGCTCCAAACCCAGGCAGATTTCTCCTCCTTGCAGCCAGAAGACTTTGCTATGATTCGAGAGTATTTGCAGCGGCGCGAGGCAATGACATTTCAGGCAAAAGCGAAGTTAAGCCGACAACTGGCTGATCAGGTCAAAGACATGATTGCCTTGGAAAAGGTACCGTCAGTTGTCACGGCTAACTTGTTTCTGGAGGCTGTTTACCTTGCCTATCAGCAGTTATCATCCCAGGATTAGTGACCCACGCACCCTTGCTCCAGCTTGAACCATGGGTTGGTTATCTGGCAACAAAATACCCTATGTACTCAACAGTGAAAACGGATGATTCCCTAAAATCCGGTTTTTTACCAGATTTTAGGCTTGTAAGGCTAAATTAATGTCGCTACTATTGTACTTGAATACTTATACTAGCTTCTCATCCGGCTTTTGCCGTTAGTTGCTCATGGACATTCAGCTGATTAATATTGGTTTTGGTAACATTGTTTCAGCAAACCGAGTTGTAGCAATTGTTTCTCCAGAGTCTGCTCCTATCAAGCGGATCATTACTGAGGCAAAAGAGCGTGGATATCTCATTGATGCAACCTACGGGCGTCGCACCAGAGCGGTAATTGTGACCGATTCCAGCCATGTCATCCTCTCGGCAATTCAGCCAGAAACTGTTGCCCATCGCTTCGTTATCAATAAAGATAGTCACAATGGTAACCATTAAGCTTGAAGCTTAACTAGACTCAACATGGAAGCAGGGAGACTCATTGTATTGACTGGTCCTTCTGGTGTTGGTAAAGGAACCTTGCTGCGCCACCTCCTGAAGCGACACCCGGAACTTGATCTTTCGGTGTCAGCAACCACCAGGCAACCACGTCCTGGGGAGGTGCATGGGAAACACTATTACTTTGTCACTCGTGACCAGTTTGAAGAAATGATCATAGGGGATGAGCTTTTAGAGTGGGCTGAGTACGCTGGTAATTACTACGGTACACCTAGTTTGCCAGTCAAGCAGCTTCTTGAGAAGGGTAGGTCTGTTATTTTAGAAATAGAATTGGTTGGGGCAAGGAAAATCAACAAAACCTTTCCCTCTGCCCTGCGTATCTTTGTACTACCCCCCAGTCTAGATGAATTAGAGCAGCGGATTCGCTTGAGGGGTAAGGATAGTGAAGAAGTAATCGCCCAACGCCTTTCTATTGCCAAAGCCGAAATTGAAGCTGCTGATGAATTTGATGTGACAATTGTTAATCAAGATTTCAAACAAGCCCTACAAAAGTTGGAAGCAGCTATCATTCCATCTTAACACTAAGTATTACACAGAAAGGTAATTACACACACACAAAGGTAATATTATGTCTGGTAGCTTCGTTATAGACCCTGGTATCGATAACTGGTTGAGATATGTCAGCTTAGAATCCCCTGTGGATCAGCCTCCGGAGAGTTCAACTAGTAGAGATAACAAGTAGTAGAGATAACAAGCTACCGGATAATAGTTAAAACCCTGCTTAATACTTGCTGAATACTGGTCACTAATGACTAATGACAACATCTAACCAAGACACGGAAACCCCTAAGAGTACTCAAGCGCTACCTTCGCCCTGGCGCTGCCTTACGGGAGCATTGATTTCTGGAGGATTGACGAGCGCTATTTATTTTCTAACTGCCTCGATTGCTACCACCTTTGCTAATAAACCCCTCACGTCTAACTCTCAGACAGCACTCAAAATTGCGATCGCAGTTCGGACGCTGGTAGTGGGAGTCAGTACCCTAGCCACCTTTATCTTTGGTATTACTACCATTGGTTTGGTAGCTTTGGCAATTCAACAACTCTACCGAACGAAGTTCGGCACTCTACCGCCCAAGTGATGCTCGGAAGGTAAATTTAATTTTCTTACCCCTACTCCCTACTCCCTACTCCCTACTCCCTACTCCCTAAAACCCTGGACGAGGTACTTCACCCATTGAGAACTGCTATATTAACAATTCACCATCTGGGTTTGTAAACCATCAATATCAAACAACTCTGGGGAAAACTCTCCACAAACCGTGTAGACAATCGCACGCACTAGGGCTTCAGCCTTCAGTAGGGTTTCTTCAAATTCCAGCTGGGGATTCGATAACGCAATCAGAGCACCACCAATACCAATCGATACCTGATTGGGAGTAATCTCAGCAGTTCGGATCACAATGTTAAGGTCTGCAGCACCGTTGAGTGCAAGAAACCCGATCGCTCCGGAATAGATTCCCCTGGCCTGAAGTTCCAATCGATCAATAATCTCCATGGTTGAGATCTTAGGAGCACCAGTCATGGATCCTCCAGGAAATGTGGCACGGATACAGTCCCCCACCCGTACATCTGGACGCAAACGACCCCGAATTGTACTCACCAGTTGATGAACTGTGGCATAGGTTTCCACATCCATTAACTTAGGGACATGGACACTGCCAATTTCGCAAACCCTGCCCAAATCGTTCCTAAGTAAGTCTACAATCATTATGTTTTCACAACGGTTTTTTTCCTGAGTGCGTAACGCTTCGCACAACAGTCGGTCTTCTTCGTCTGTTTGGCCTCGTGCAGCAGTTCCTTTAATGGGTTTAGATTCTACCCAACCTGAGGAGTCAATTTTCAGGAATCGTTCTGGGGATGAACAAGCCACAGCTAGTTCGCCAAATCTTAGGAAGGCAGAGTAGGGTGCAGGATTGAGTTGGCGCAACCTTCGGTAAAATGCCAAGGGGTCAAGTTCGATATTGGCATAAATTTTGTTAGTCAAGCAAATTTCGTAGCTTTCTCCAGCTTTAATTTTATCCAGACTTTCTTGAATATCCTCCAGATATCTCTGGTAGGAACGACTCAATTGAAAGCTAACTTTTCGATGAGTATAGTCTAACTCAATGGGAGCCAGAGGAGGTAGAGTACAAAGCTGTTTTTCGATACCTTCAAACCAAGCATTTGTTTGCTCAGTTTCCCCTTTTTTAGTCAGACACAACAGATAGGTTACTTGCTCTTGATGGTCAAAAGCAATAATTCGGTCTGCTAAGAGAAACATCGCATCTGGAAATGGCGATTGATGGACGAGCTTTCCTCCACATTCTGCTTTTAGTTCGTAACCAAAGTAGCCAACAAAACCACAATTAAAGTCAAAGGGAAGTCCTTCTAAACAGTTGTATCGCCGCTCAAGTTCTCTGTGTAGATAGGAGAAGATACTTTCTCTACTATGTGTTGTTTGTTCCGAGCAGTTAATGGTAAGTTTTTGGTCAGTAATCGAGTATTGCACTAGCAGGCTGTTTGGTCCTGTACCATCTCCCATAAAAGAAAAACGAGATAGACCAGGTTCTATGCGAGAGCTGTCTAGCCAGAATGCTTTTGGTTGTGAGCCAAATAGATGAACAAACACTCGTTCCGAATCAGGGTATACCGTGAGCTTGCGACTATGAATATTAAAAATCATTCGATCAAACAGCCGTGAGGTCAGCATTCAGCCGTCAGCATTCAGCCGTCAGCCAAAGGCTCACGCTACGCGAACAGCCTAATGCTTAAAATAAACATCAAAAGGGAGAATTTAAAGGTGCGCTTTCCGCATCTAATTATTAAATTCGCCACGGGTCGCACCTAATAGTTCCAAATTTTACAGAATTGAAAGTCTGGGCAAAAGCCCATATAAGCATATGCGCTACGCGCACGCTACTTGAGGTGCAGTCAGTGGTCAGCGGTCAGTGGTCAGCTTATTTTATTCAAAAGCACGGATTGCGCTACGCGCACGCTGCGCGAACAGTAACCTGGCCAATAACTGATAGCTGATAGCACCTCAAGTAGCACCATCTGTAGCGCTAATCGCTGATAACTGATACGCGACACGCTAATAGCTGATACGCGACACGCTAATAGCTGATAGCTGATACGCGACACGCTGATAGCTTACGCCGTGACAGCTATAGCTGCTCTACCTCCTTTAGAATATCGTTAATCTCCTGCCGGAGACTTTGTAAATTATCCTCCAATGATTGACTGGCAGCGAGTTTATGCTCAATTTCCCCCAGTCTCGGCTTCAGAGAATCAGTGAACTGCTTGAGGCTGTTTACCAATTCTTGCTGCAAACCTTGTTTTAGCTTATCGGTATAGTTATTCTGCAACTCACGCAAGGTTTCATCAAGCTGTTGGGTTGCCTTATCACGCTGCTTAGGAACTGCATTGAAGCTAAACATGGTCAACATCAGAGCTAGTACAAAAGCTGACAGATCAAATAGTGCAGCGGTGGCTACTACATGTCCCCCAATTCCTGTTGCTGCGGCAGCAGTGCCCAAGGTCAAAAAGTTGTTGAGTCCCTTTTCTGAAGCTACCTTAAGATTTTCAGAGATAGCAGTGGTATCAATTTTATCACTATTAACTTCCGGAACCTGAAATGAGTCCTCTGAGAGGGTTGCTGCTACTTGTAAATCTTCCCTAGCTTCACGAATAATTTGTTCTCGATATTTGAGAAGGGTTGATGCTGCTTCCTTAACAATGTCCTCCATTTGTTGCTCAAGTTTTACCTCCTTGATCGCCCTAGCTACTTTTTCTTCCAGGAGATCGTCTTCCCTAATAATACGCTTTTTCAATAGGCTAATGAAGGCGAAATTATCCTGGATTACTTTATGTAATTGTTGAATTAGATTGGTAAACAGGTCACGAATTTTTTCTCTAAAGACACCAAAAATCAGGTCATATTGCTCAATTCGCTCATCGATTCGCAACAGAGATCGGTCAAATATCGTTTTTTCGGCAATAACTTTCGCCCGTGCGTCATGGTTCTTTTTCTCTAACTGCTCTAGGTAAACTAACAAAGAATTCTGAGGACCCTGAAGTTTTAGCCGTATTTTTTCAGCTTCTACCAGAAACTCTAGTAAGAAGTCTCGTAGGGTGTCGATGTTTTTGCCAGTGCGTGTTGATACTGTAAATAAGGGTGGTACTTCTGTAAAGACATCACGAAGTCCATCTTTGACGTGTGAGATAATCTGTTCACTCTCTTGTGGGGTGATCAGATCCACTTTATTAATAATAACGATTACTTTACGTACCCAGATCTTACTGACTAACGAGAGAAAGTCCAGCTCTGATTTAGTCAGAGGTCGTTCCACTGAGGTGACAAACAGGATGATATCAGCATGCTGTAGATAATTCTCTGTAAGTTCTTGGTGACGTTCAATGATAGAGTTTGTGCCTGGGCTATCAATAAAGACAATGCCATCAAACCCCTCTGGGTAATAGGGTTGAATCGAGTTTGTGGTCGGAAGTATGCCCACAGCAGCTAGCTCGTCATTACTCAACCGATTCAGCACACTGGATTTTCCGGCATTAAATTCTCCACAGACAAAGATCGAGAAGGGATTTTCCAGTTGCTGCTTGAGGGCATCAAGATCAGGGCAAGAGACATCGAAAAGCAGCTCTGCTTCGACAAAGAGTAGTTTTACACCTTTGATGGTGTTGAGGCTGCGGTTAAACAGATGCTCTTGTTGAACAGGAAGGGTGACCACGTTACTATGAGCGAAATGAGCGAACAGATCTCATTATATTACCAAGTATTAGCAAGATACAGAAGCATAAATCCAAAGCGTACGCTAGTCAATCATCGGCCCCGCTTCACCTTAAGGTAAGTTTCTTGACTGGCGGGATAGATCACCCTCACTTCCGTGATCAGTTTAGCGGTGAAGTCACCAAGCTCGATTAACCAACCATTAACACTTAAAAGTCTGGCTTGCTAGATTAGAAATTGACAGGCTTGACAGCCTGACACTTCTACTATCTCAGCTCTCACTGGCTTCCCAACGCTCCAAATAACTATGAAACTCCCAAAAGACCGTATCCCTGAAGACCAAGCCCACCAAGTATTTGCCCTAGCGGCTCAACTCTATGCTCAGCACAACCAAAGCTATTCTGTAAAGGAGTTGATTGAAGCAGGTAAAGAGGCACAAATTCCGCCAGAATTTATGGAAAAAGCCCTTGCTGAGATTAAAAAGCGAACGCATTCTCAATCCCTACTCTCCAAACATCATAGTCATAGATCTGGTCTGATGTTGATTGGTATGGGTACAGTCTTACTCGCTCTTGCGAGTATAGGATGGTTAGCTAATTTTCTAGAACCTAGACTAGTGGCAGAAGCGGAGCCATTGGAAACTAGAGCAGTGGCAGAAGCGGAGCCAATACAGGTAAGTGTACCTCAAGACCAATCCACAGCGTTTGGGGATAATCTAGGGTCAGGACATATTAACAAGTGTACACCCCTGATCGATAAATACCTGAGCGGTGCTAATCTCAGTGGGGCAGATTGTACGAATGTGGACTTGTCAGGAGCAGATTTGACTAATGCTAACCTGACTGGTGCTAACTTCAGCGGTGCTGATTTAAGTCAGGCTAACTTAAGCAATGCCAATCTCACTGGTGCCGATTTTGCTGGAGCAGATTTAGCTAATGCGGATTTAAGCGGTGCTAACCTGACTGGTGCCAATTTAAGTAATACAGATTTAAAAGGATCTAACTTGAGTGGTGCCAATCTCAATGGTACCGATCTGGCCAGGGCAGACTTAGAAAGGTCTGATCTCAGGGATGCTATGACCAATGGTGCTAATTTCGATAACACTAATCTAAATCAGGCAACTATGCCCAACGGTACAATAAACCAGTAAAAAACCTACTTATCAGTGTTCTTTGCGTCTTCGTTGACTAGGTCAGCACCGGACAAAGGGGACGCACTGGACGCAGGAAGTTTTGAATATGGGCAATTCAAAGATATTCAAAGAAATTGAAAACTGATATAGTATGATAGAATAAGAAACTAGTGGCGGCATAGCCAAGTGGTAAGGCAGGGGCCTGCAAAGCCTTTATCCCCAGTTCGAATCTGGGTGCCGCCTTGTTGAAATGGGTAAGACCGGGAAAATCCCGAAGATCGCGAAGATCTTAAAGTCCAGCTGCAGGGGAACGCTCCTGTCACTAATCAACTTCCTCTGCCAACAGAAGGTCAGTGTCAAGAGTTGACAAATCCTGGACTTTAGATTGAAATTGATCACAGATTGCCAAGGGATCAACCCTCCGCTCAAACAAAGGACTATCAGGAGACTCACAAAATCTACCACTGAAAAACTGACACACGGCACAGCAATCCTTTCCACTCTTAAGCCCTGCTTCAATTTCTTCTTCCTGAATTATCATTTCCGGTTGCATGGGAGCAAGCTTGAGATTCACACCATCCCATCGCGCTTTGATAATGCCGCTGATACTCAAGGTCTGCCATCGAGGGTCTTTTTCCACCACCTCTTCGGGAACTCGCAACCAAGCATCGGTCCCAAAAGTCTCTACCATAACGTCAAACTCTTGGGGTTGCTGAATCTTAGCAATCTGCTGTCGGGAAAGCTGTTCCGGTGCTACTCCTAATTCAATTTTATCCCCGACAGCAGGAATATGGATATAGAACAAGGACTGATTGTCTCCAGACCGGGCTACTTGGTGTAAGGCTTCTAATTCTCCGTGAATTAAGACTAGGTGCTTGGGCTTTACCTTGTTGATTACTTGTCCGAGTCCTACTTTATCTGTATGGGCAGAGAGGTTAAACCGTTTGATTTGAGCTTTGACGGTAATTGGTTTCCCATCTAGTTCAATAGTGTCGCCAGTTTTGAGACTTTGCAGGAGGCGGCCAGGGGATTCCTCATCAGTGTAGCCAGAAATAAAGATGGCAGCATTCTCTCGCTCTAGCAGTACTGAGGCATAATAGACTGAAGGTCCACCGGTGAGCATACCTGAACTGGCCACAATTACACTGGGTTTTGCGATCGCAATCGGACGTTCCCGAAAGTGTTCGATAGAAATAATCGGGGGTATACTGGTTTTATCAAAGAATGGTTCCTGGCCGTTAATCTTAACTAAGTTTTGAACTGGAATAGGCAATAAGTCCAGGTTTTCTCGAAATACCTCTGTGACTGCTCTGACCAATCCATCCACAAAGATGGGAACTGTTAATTTATTAAATAGCTTGGAGGTGCGGATGGCTAACAAGATTTCCTGAGCTCTACCCAAAGCAAAAGAGGGAATCAAGACATTGCCCCCAGCTTGCACTACTTCAGCAATGGATTCCATCAATGCAGTTTCTTGATTTCTTCTAGCGGGGTGGACAGAGGAACCATAGGTAGACTCAGTAATTAAAATATCCGCTTCAGGAAGCTCAGCTAAATTCAATCCGTTAGTGCTGCGACTATTGGTAGTGTGGAAGTCTCCGGTGTAGAGTAAAGACATATCCTTATAGCGCAGATAGATACAAGCCGCACCTAAGATATGCCCGGCATTGATGAACCTTACCATTAGTCCCGGTAAGGGCTCAAAGTCTTTGCCTACTGGTTGAGTTTCCAATTGAAACAAGGTTTGTTCTAAATCCGTCTCATCAAATAACTCGGGAGAGTCTTCATTCAGTTGCTGTATCTTAAGTCCATCCCTGAGCATGACATGGGCAATTTCCCTGGTGCCATGAGTGGAAATCATCCGCGCACCAGGGTAGCGGCTGTGAAAGACGGGGACAGCACCAAGGTGGTCTTGATGGCTATGGGAGATCAGGAGCAGGTTAGGATTATCCAGATAGTCCAAGGCTGGCAAAGGGTCGTAGCCTTTGGGTCGAGTTCCACAGTCTAAAACTACTTCATACGGACCAATCAGAATTTGGAAACAACTGGCACCAATGCTTCTAGCTGCTCCTAAAGGAGTAACAATTAAACGATCATAGGATTGAGAATCAACACTTGGAGATGGGATATCCGGAAACTGGTAATAATATACGTGGATATAGTTTCCCTTCAAACTCACTCGTGCTTGTTGCTGGGTTGAAGGGGAGAACGCTTCCCATTCCCATCTTGTTCGACCTCGCTGTTTAGGCAAGTCTAATTGCCAATCTTTGACACCGGTTTTCTGTTTCAACGTGGCTAAGACTCTATCAATGGTTTCCGTCGGGGGAGCAGCTAGTGTGGATTTGGAGGGATAATGGTCATCTGATAGCCTGGTCAGAGCCTGCTGTAACAAGGTTGTTTGGGTTTGTTGAAATGTTGACTCATGTTTATACTTCCTAGACTCGACCGGTTTGTGGCTGCGGTTTTTCTTCGAAGCTGCGCGGCTATTGGAATTGTGCTCTACTTGGGGTAAAGCTCGATGTAAAATCAGGGTATCCCGTTGGCGCTTAGCAACTACTTCCCACAGTTCCCCAATTTTCATGTGCTTGCTAGAGCCCAAGACACTGATCTTCAGGGTTTTCTGTCCTGGTCTGGAAACTTTTAGTTGTACAAACTGTCCTCGTTTTCCTAACTGCACTACTCTGCCAGCGATTAACCATTGCTCTTCCTGGACTGTCTCAGTCATGGCTTCTAGGTAGAGAGAGCCTATTACACCATCTGAGCTAGTATTGGGGGCGACTTGCCAGGAATGGATTCCAGTAGGAATATCATCAGTGGGCAAGGTTTTGATTTTGAATCGAAGGCCATCCTGACTGAGGAGATAGTTTACCTGAGCTACTGACTCGATGTTTCCAGTTAAGGTGCATTGGATGGTATTGGTCATCGCTGTAGTGGCATTAGAAGTGGGCTGTGTGACTATTCCTACATCAAATCAAAGATTATGATGTAGGCTTCTCAGATTTACAAATGAGACTTGCTGATCCTCGATATCTTGTATCGATTTACCACAGCCATTCAGCGGCAGTCCAACCGCCATTAACGCACGATTCAAAATGTTGATACCACTGTTCCAGTCACGGTCAATCGAAACACCACAACTGGAACAATGATGAACGCGCTCACTTAAACTTTTCAAGGGCCCTAGATCCACAATTGAAGCACTCAATACTTGTCCGACGGGGGTCAACTTTCTGGAGTAACAAACCGCGTTTGACCGCTACTGCTTGTAAAATTTCCAGAAATGCCCCCCACGCCGCATCATGTATTGATTTGGCCAGTTTTGTTCTGGCAAGTCCTTTGATGTTTAAATCTTCATGAGCAATCAGGTCGTAATTACTACATAACCAATGAGCAACTTGATAATGAAATTCCTTTCGGCAACGGGTTAAATGAAGGTGCAATAAAGCCACTTGATTCTTAGCTTTTTCCCAGTTTTTAGAACCCTTAACACGACGGGACATAACCCGTTGGGCTTTTGCTAACTTGTCTTGAGCCTTTCGGTAAAACTGAGGAATTGCAATAGCCTCAGCATCTGATGTGGTTAAAAATTTTTCTAAACCCACATCAATACCAACAGACGATTTAACTGAATCTACAGGAATAAACTCAGGGACAGTATCATCTTTCATTGAAATGCAACAATACCAACCGTCTGCTTTTTTAACGATAGTGCATTGTTTGAGAGTGAAACCGTCGGGTATGGGTCTGTGCATTACCACAGGTATCTCACCAATCCGACTCAGCTCAAGCACTCCATCTTTTAGATGTGCTCCCGCTCTGGAATTGTTAACCCGTGGGAATACAAAAGATCGCAAGTCACCAGTTTTCTTAAACCGTGGTCGTCCCCCTCGTTGACCATTAACATCAGGTTTTCGCCATCTATCCCATGCTTTATTAAGCCGTTGTAGGTTAACCTGCTGAGTTTCTGTGTAGATTTGTTTGTACTCAGGGAACCACCGCTTAGTTTCTTTAAGGGCGGCTTGCTGGGTGTAGTAGTTGACAGGTTCCGGAATTTCACCAATCGGCTCACTCACAAGACTGCAACGGTCAATCGGGGTTCTAGTCCGCTTGAGCCAGTCAAGCCGTTGCCCTAGAGCATAGTTCCAGTGACGACGCAACAATTCAAGCCATCTCTCCATGATGGCTATCTGTTCGTCACTAGGCTTGATTCGATAGCAGTAAGTTAACAGCATAATTTGATTGTACTACTTGGGATCTGTTGAGAACCAAGATACCCCGTCAGGCAATTCCCCTCCCGCGCTTATCAAAGATTATAACGGGAGACCCCTTGCCCGTTTAGTTGGGAATTTTTTGGATTAGTTGCCACTTTAATGGTAGACAAGAGAATGGGAAATGATACCAAATTACTTGGGTAGTTACTGATAATCCTGTATTCTACCAGAGCCGGTAGAGTATAGCAGATATCCCACTAACTGATTAGGCTCAAAGGCTCGCGACTGAGGTTCAGAGGATAAACCGACCCAACAGTTGTTCAAAGAATGCCTCGTCGTGCTTTAGGGATGGTCGCCCGATCACCCCAAAGGGATGCTCCTTCAGAGCCCCTACGGGAACGCAATAAAAGTGCGATGCGGGCAAAGCCCGACGCTTGCGCGTTCGCTATATCGCCATATCGCAATAATAGTAAGCCTAACTCTGGAATACATTGCCAATACTATCGGACAGTACTCTATATCAAATCCGTTTAATTGTCCATAATAAAAATGCGGATATTGTTAATCATCACTAATCCTCCAGACGTGATATAAAAATTTGATACTGATTACCTTTGATTTGGTGAGCAGGATACTTTATGATTAGACTATTATTTATTTGGAGCAGAATAGTAGGTTATAGCTTAGCTAAACTCTACTAAGCTATCAGCTAATCAGCTATTCATGATGAGTGTAAGATAACAGACCAAAAAGACCCAAGTAACATCAGAATCAACCACGATCAAAAAACTGTATAGACGTTATATATCACGTCGTCTATACTATCCTAGGTTGATCAACCCAATGATTGCCTTATATTAGCTATCATAGGATAGCTAAATACTTAAAAATTACGGTATTTTGAGTCAGGAGCGAACACCAAACCATGAAAGCGATTGTAACAGAAGACAATAGAGAGCAAACATCAGAATTACTACCAATAATATTATTGGTAATTGCCTTACTTGCTTTATCTATAACAGCCATCTTAATCAGGTTTTCTCTTCAAGAAATAAGTGCTAATGCCACAGTATTCAATCGTCTTTGGATAGCTACTCTAGTCTTTGGTTTGTGGAATGGAATAAACCAAGTACGCACTCAAACATCGAATCAGAAATATGACGAACAGTCAGGTTATAAAATTAGCGATATCCTACTTTTGGTAGGCGTAGCGATATCTCATCTGGGTGGTCGATTTCTATGGACTTGGTCTTTAACTAAGACTAGCGTTGCTAATGGTAACGTACTAGGAGCTTTAACACCATTTTTCGCTACTCTAGGAGGATGGTTATTATTTAAGCAGCGTTTTGACCGTAGATTCCTCATTGGTTTGGCACTTGCCTTGTTAGGGGCAACTACTCTACAAATAGAGGATTTTCTAAAATCGTCCAATAATTTTATCGGTGATACTGCGGCCTTAGCATCTTCTGTATTTTATGCAGTAAACTTTTTACTATTAGAACAACTGCGAACCAAGTTTTCTGTAGAAGGAATACTGATTTGGCGCTGTGCTTTGGGAACACTTTTTATGATCCCAGTGGTTCTGATATTCAGCGATCAAATTTTTCCGATTTCTTGGTCAGGATGGTTAGCAGTGATTTCCCTAGCTGTTATCTGCGAAGCTGTGGGACATGGTTTAGTAGTATACAGCCTCAAGCACTTTTCTTCAGGCTTTGTTTCCTTAGTCCTGCTTCTCGATCCAGTAGTTGCTGCTATTCTGGCCTGGATTCTATTTTCAGAAAGCTTAAGTATTCTTAACTTACTAGGTTTTGCTGTGATTATGGAGGGGATTTATCTAGCAAAAACTGGCAAAGGTGCTGATAAGCCAACTATTAAGGAAGAAAACACCTAATACCATTTACCGTTATGGATTATACTACTATTGAGTCGGTAATTGGGTTAGTCCGTAATTGGTAGTTGTAATAGCAGTTCTCACCAGATTGAGAACTGCTATTACAAGTTTTACTCGATGACTGCGCTACTTCGATCAATCCCTTTGTTTGATGTAACCTTCGACTATAAGTAATTGTTCTAAACCATCAATAAGATGATTAATATGAGCAATTAGACTTGGAGGTGAAGACAAGGAATTTGTAATGTTATAAATTTTTTATTCTATCCCATCTGGAACTTTGGAACATAGATTTATTACTTGTTCTAGGATTCGTTTTTATCCTGGATGAGGTACAGCATTGATAGCAAAGATAATATCAAAATAACTTTCTAACAAGGCAGTGGTTCGATGCATGACACTGATAGCATCTTGGCGATATATTGCTAATTGTAATTGATGAGTATAAGCAGAAATAGTTTGCCTCAAGATTGGATAATTTTTAGCAATAATGGCTTGTTTGAGGGGTTCAGGATAGGGCTGGTTTACCTTTTGTTGTAGCTGTTTAAACCAACCATCAGCATCATACAAACACACAGAGGTTAGGATATTCCACCAAAAGCAGGTAGAATATCCAATGGAAGCTTGATGGTTGACGAGGATACGTGAAAGCTGTTCTTCAATCCATTGGGGGGTACGATACATCACATCCACACCAAATCCAGATTTGAGATCAATCCACTCATCACCTGTTTCCCAAAATTGGTTGTTAATTTCTATGCGCTCTGCAAATTGTTTTGCGATCGCAGCTCGAATTTCTACAGGGATATCTTTCTTGACATAGACATAAAAATCGTAGTCTGATCTGTCGTCGGAAACCTGTTGGCTTCGAGAACCTGCTAATGCTACAGCGACAACTTGATCCAAAGCACCAAACTGAGCCGCTAGAGTTTTGGCTAAGGGCGGAATAGTTTTAATTAAGGGAATATATTTAGAAACTATAGACACAATCCTCTATAACATTTTTATTTGAGATGTAAACATACTCCCTTAGGCAAAAGGCAAGAGGCAAGAGGCAAGAGTTAATCAACTATAGAGGGATTTAATGAAATGGCTCTCCCAGAGTAGTTGTGATAAAGGGGCGCTGCATCACTACTCCCTACTCCCTACTCCCTGCTCCGAAGTCCCTGCTCCACCGAATTGAGAAATGCTATCTCATTTACTATAACCAGTCTGGGAGAGCCAATAAAATTAGTATTAGGAAATTAGGATTAGTTATGTTTCAGAGAGACTTCTGCGAGCATACCAAGCAGCACCCTGCAAAGCGGCCTGGTCATTAAGAATCACATAGATAGGAATAGACTTCAGCAAATCCACCATCTTATCTTTATTAATAAAATTTTCCATAAACAGAGGTTCACGCAGCTTATCGAGAATGCGAGGGGGAATCCCTCCACCGATATAAACACCCCCAGTTGCGAAAAACTTAAGGGCAGCATTTGCGGCTTCAGATGCCAAGATTGAGACAAACATCTCTAAAGCTTGCACGCAAAGGGGACATTTATTGGCCAGAGCTGCATTACTAATCGCTGCGGCTGGCTCTCCTTTGCTCATTTCTTCTGCTAACCATTCAGGGGTGTTGCCATGTCCGCTATCCCGCAAATAATTATACATACGAACCAAGCCAGGACCTCCTACAAGAATCTCGTAGCTCACCCGTTTGTATTCTTGCTCAACATAACGCATCAGTCCAACTTGAAGCTCATCTAAAGGAGCAAAGTCAGTACTCCCACCTTCAGATGCGATCGCATGAACTCGACCTTTCACCTCAACGGTTGCTGCTTCTCCCAAGCCAGTACCAGGTGATACTACTGCTCGATTGCCCCCTGGTATTTTAGTGCCGACATTAAGAGTAACTAATTCATCATCCTTTAGGGTTTCTATGCCATAAGCATTGGCTTCTACATCGTTGAGCAAGCTAACCGGAACACCTATAACTGAAACTAATTTAGCCGCTTCTACTTTATCCCAGGGTAAATTAGTCAATTTACACACACCTTCCTTGATTGGACCAGGTAAGCCGAAACAAGCAATTTTAATGGGATGCTCACAGCTTTCAACGAAAGCCCCTACCAGCTCCTCAAAACTGTGATAGTCTTTACACTTATAAGTGCTTTTTTGGACTATAGAGAGGTTCTCGTCAAATATCGCTAATCGGCAATTTGTTGCCCCTAAGTCACCTGCTAATATCATAAGTAATTCAAAATTACAAATAAAAAAATGCTATCAACGTTTTAAGTTAATTATACCTTAATCAGTAAGCATTCAGCCGTCAGCCGTCAGCCGTCAGCTTTTAGCTCACGCTACTTGAGGTGCCGTCAGCTTAAAATAAACCTAGAACGAGAGAATTTAATAGTTCCAGAGTAATGATAATTGAAAGTCTGGGAAAAATCCATGACTCGTGGCACAGACTTCGACGCTGATAGCTGATAGCTGATACGCGACACGCTGATAGCTGATAGCTTACCTTAATCAACTTCTTAAAAATCAATTACTAAGGCTCGGCAATCCGGCTGATTGTGGATATCAACTGCTTCTGTTGTTAATTTTGAGAAGGGAACAGTATTGGTAATAATCGGTTCTAGATCAATCTTCTTTGTGCAAATTAGTTCTATGGCCTGACGAAAATGCTCTGGAGTATATCGATAGCTACCATAAATCTTGAGGGAACGATAATGAATTAAATTAGGATTGCCCCGAAACTCTGTTCCCGGGGGTGTTCCACCAAACCCAACTGCGGTACCGCCACACCTGAGCAGGGTCAATGCCTGTTCATAGGTTTCCCCAGAGCCAACGGCTTCAATAACCACATCAGCACCATAACCCTGGGTTTGAGCCATCACTATGTCTTTGAGAGACTCTCGGGTAACATTAACGGTAAGATCAGCACCCAAGGCTGATGCCTGTTCCAGAGAATCATCATGTTTGCCAGCTAGAATAATTTTGGTAGCACCTCTCAAGCGCGCTACCTGAAGGAAGCTCAGTCCCACACCGCCATCACCAATAACTACCACACAATCGGACAAACCAATATTAGATAAGTCAATACCCTGAAGGATACAGGCTAGTGTTTCTGTAAAGGCAGCAAACTCATAGGGAATTGATGAAGGCAGCTCAACGATACCGCTAGCCAGGGAAGCCGGAACGCATACAAACTCAGCCATGCCACCGGGTTGTAACTTAGTTGGGTTGAGGCAATGGCCTAATGCTCCTCGCTGACAGTAAAAACACTCTCCACAGGGTTTTTCTGGGTTGACGGTAACGCGCATCCCTGGTTTGACTTTGGTAACACCCTCCCCTACAGCAACAACATCTCCCGCCAGCATCCTACCAAAAATGACTGGAGGATTATGTTTGGCGTGTCCCACTAATACCGCCCGTGCGTGCATCGCACAAAAGAAACACTTCTGAACTTGTATCAAAACTTCCCCTGGGCTAGGTTCAGGTCGGTCTATTTTTTCTAAGCGAAAGTTCTCACGTCCTGGACCATACCAGACCGCAGCCTGCATGGTTGTCATAATCTCTTGCTCCAATGTTGTTTACTGTGGGTGGATCTGATTAACGCTGTTTGACTCTGTGGTGCGTTACGGGCAGCAACCTAACTCTGGCTACCGAGAAAATTAGAACCCCCCTAACGCACCCTACGCAACTGTGGTGCGTTAGGGGCAGCAACCTAACTCTGGCTACCGAGAAAATTAGAACCCCCCTAACGCACCCTACTAGGTTTAGTTATATTCAGCTAAAAACGTTTTCAGCCAAGGCTCAGTGATCTGTTCTAGTGAATTAAGGGTGACATCTGCGATCGCAAAACGTTTATCCTCTAGATTTTCTGGTGCTGGAACTGCAATACATGCCATGCTGGCAGCTTTGGCACTAATCACGCCACGAACCGAGTCCTCTAAGGCAACACACTTGGTTGGTTCTATACCCAGACGACGGCTAGCGGTGAGATATACTGCTGGATGGGGTTTACCAAATTCCTCCGCTTCTGCTGATGTAATCACATCAAAGGCATCTTTTAAATCGAGCCGTTTGAGTACTGTATCAATTAGACCGATGGGAGATGAAGTGGCTAGGGCTAGGGGTAAGTTTAATTCCCGACACAAGTTTACGGCTTCAATTGCACCTGGCATCGGTTGTCCCATGGTCATCAATAGGTCACTCATCCGAGCGATCATTGTTCGACATACCTCAGCTTGGCTCATACCAGTCCAAGGAAATCGAGCATACCAATACTTGACCACCTCATCGTTTCGCAAACCCATTGTTTGAGAAGACATACTCTCGTTCATGGGAATGCCAAGGTCATTGAAGACTTCGATTTCTACCTTCGACCAAAACGGTTCACTATCAATTAGTAAACCATCCATATCAAAGATCACAGCTACATCCTGCATCAGAATCTTCCTCAAGCGTCGAGATCTACAACAGTTCGGGTTCCAGGCTGTGGACTCCAATTAGTCAATTCTATAGGAAGCTTCTCGAGAGGGATAAACCGACCCAACAGTTGTTCAAAGAATGCCTCGTCGCCCTTGATGGATGCGATCGCAGCAGCAATGGTTTCGTCTGTAGCACCAGCAAAAGATGTTATTACCGCAATCTCTCGCATAAATAACTCATGGGGAGAAATCGGTAAAGAAATCCCTGGTTTAGGAACACCATAGATACAGACTAAACCGCCCTTACGAACAAGATCCAGTGCTGTAGCCAGACCCCCTGGTGAACCGGAACATTCCACCACCACGTGTGCCTGGTTTGGTTCTGGAACTTGGATCCGTTCAATTCCCAATTTGTTTAGCCAAGGGAGCGGCTCTTTGGTGATATCATAGACTTTAATCTCTCCCTTGAAGTTGGGGGAATGATTTAGGAGGTAGGTAATTATAGTACCTGAAATCCCCCCCCCAATCACCAGGACTTTAGGGTGTGAAGTAGCTAATAGATTAACACCAGCTAAAATCCGTTTTACTCCCCTTACTGCACAACTTAAAGGCTCAATCAGCACCCCTAAAGATGGATTGGATAATTCAAAAGGATGTAGGGAATTTATAGGAGCACAAATTTGCTCAGCATACCCTCCATGTTCATTTACTCCAAGTTCTTGGAGATTGATGCAGTGACTAGTTAATCCCTCTAAACAATAACTACATTTTCCACAGGAAATCTCATTATTGAGGGCAAAATGACCTTTTTGATTAGGCAGGCTACAGACTACTTCATGACCAAGAATACAATCTTTATCTAAGCCTGCTGCGGTTAGTTGCTGGTCTGTTTTACAGACTCCCACAAATTCCACCTTAGCAATTACTTCATTATCTTGAGTCTTGCTAGGCTCAGGAAACTCGCGAATTTCTACTTGATTGGCTTTGGATAAAACTGCTGCTCTCATCAAATAGCTCCTACGGTTTCAGCGGTTGGACATAATAGGATATCAAGCTTTTGTAGGACTTGATCTAAAACACCAATAGTGCAATCAATTTCCTCGTAGCTGATATCAAGATAAGGAGCAAATTTCAAAACGTTCAGGTCGTATCCTCCGGTTTGGAGAATCATGCGCCAACTCTGGTCTTTCCAAATAAAATCATTATCCTGAGCAATGCTTGCTGCTAGTTTGGCAGACCCTTTATAAGGTATACCCTTTTCATCAGCAAAAACCATGTTAAGTATAAGTCCGAGTCCATCTACGCTATAGACACAGGAATGACGGGCTTGGAGTTCTTTTAGTTTGGTCAAAAAGTACAAACCTTTTGCTGGTACTGATCTTTCGTAGTCTTGTGCCAGCATATAACGCCATGTTGCTAAAGCAGCAGCAGTTCCGAGAGGATGGTTAGCAAAGTTGCTGTGGGCGTGTCCAGGAGTGAAAAAGTCTGGTGCTACTAGGTCTTCTCGCGCCCAGACTAAGCTAACTGGACTCAAACCATTGGTGAAGGATTTGCTCAACGTAATAATGTCTGGCACAAACCCAAAATGTTCGAAGGCAAATAATTTACCAGTACGGTACATCCCAACTTGAATTTCGTCATCAAATACAAGAAGTCCGTGCTTTTCTCGTAACTCACTGATAAACCCTTTAAAGAAATCCCTGGGTGGGATGGTGTAGCCTCGTCCTTGACAAGGTTCTACAACTATGGCACCCACTTCTGAACTAGTTTCACTTGCGATGCCATAAAATTCGTTGGAGAATGCCTTGCGAATCATGCGCTCGCAGTATAAGTCACAGGTTTCTCGTTCTTTTTCATAGAAACACTGAGCGCAGTTAGCAAACGGCAACATAACTGCCCGTTCTGAGAACTCATTAAAGTACTGTCGATATCGATGACTACTCGAAAGGTTGAGAGTACCAAGAGAGCGACCATGATAACCACCCATCATCACAGCTACTTTATTCTTACGGGTGTTTTTACGAATAATCTTTAGGGCATCTTCCACCACAAGTGCGCCGCCCACATTAAAAGATACTCGGCCTTTGACACCGGTTCTTTCATACATCGCATCTACTACTTGTTTCGCGATTAATAATTTTTCACGATGTAGAAAGTCGCCATTAGCTTGAGGTAATGTATGGAGTTGTTTAGTAACCTCTGATTCAATCTCTGGATTGCGATACCCAAAGTTACAACTTGAGTGCCACATTCCCGTATCGATATAGGATTTGCCCTCATCGTCGAAAACCAATCCCCCCTTACAACCAGTTACAATGATTGGTCGTTCTTGATAGTGAACCGTATCCCCCCAACATAGATATTCCTGATCAATTTCGCGCAGAGCCTGGCTGTCGATTGTAGTTGGTAAATCTAGTTTTTCTTTATCTAATACTGGGATTTTGTTGACCCCTTGGTTAAAGGGCATTTCTATACTATTGCCATCCCATTCTTCAGCCATTTTTGACGCTCCTTGGTTAATGTCGGTCATGAGCTCACTTTTTTTGTTTTACCTTTTCTGCACAGGGTAAGCGCAATAATCTATCAAGATGCAGTCTGATCGGTACTCTTGAAAAGAATTACAAGAGTACTACAATTCACTGCTTAATATGAGCCTAATCCTTGCTATTGCTCTGGATCAGATTTTGGGTTGATTTTTTTTTCGCTTACCGGAATTTTCTGCACCCAGAGAATCCTATCACAGGATAAGGAAATGATCTGGATTTAAAATATTAAAAAATTGTTAAGCTTAACCAAAACAAAATTTCTTTCCAGAACACTTGACAATTTATTATCTATATGATAAAAAAAATTATCAAAAATACTAACTATAAACGGTGTAACTTCAAGTCAGTTCCAGAACACTTGACAAATTATTATATATGTGATAATTTTTTCTTATATAAAACCCTAACTATAAACGGTATAACTTCAAGTCAGTTGCTTTATCCTTTACGCGATAAAGCTTTGATTAGTATTTTTAGGGAGCAGGGACTTCGGAGCAGGTAACAGGAAATAGGGAATAGCGATGCAGCTTCGGAACAGGGGAGGCAGTGCGGTCAAAGGAGGCCACCCCATGAGCAACTGCCGTGGTTTCCCCCACTCGCGCTTTGCATCAAGACGGGAACAGGGAAAAAATTCTGTGTACCTCAGGTGCGACCCGAACGCGCCCCGCGTCGGCTTTGCCGAAAGGCGCGACCTGTGAATATTATTTATACGGCTATTTTTTTTTGCTTTCAATTTAATCCAATCGACAAGCTATCGAGATTTTTTTTTGGAAAGACTTAGGGAAAGTTAACTCTTCTCTGATCCCAACAATAAACACCCGTTACCAGGATTGAATAATGCCATAATCAGCGGCATCAACTAATCGAAAAACTACCTTGTATTTAACCTCTTCCTAGTTACCTGAAGTATGGAGTTGTTCCAGTCTCTTAAGATGATCCTCCCAGTCTTCCCAATCCTTCGTTGTTTTAACTAACACGACGGCATAGTCACTCTGGAAGAGCCCTATAAATATCGTAAAAATGTGCTAATTTTTGTAAAGTTTTGTTTCACAATTAAACACATCTCCCAGAGATATATTTAGAATAATATTGGTTGGTTTCCTAACGACTTGGCAATAATGGCGTACGCAGAACACGAATACTAGGGATTTGCCAGCCCTACCTTGATCACTAAAAGCTAAATTGGTCGATTAACTTGCCTGTACGTGTTGTATTACTATATAACCCTGATCGAGGCTCTCACTTTCAACGCACAATCACTTATCTATCTCCCTTATTAAGGTCGGAATACCCTGACAATAGTTCCCACCTGGCTCAATAACAAACTCAGCCAATTTACGAGCCGTGAGTAAGCGTTGAAATTCAACTAGTTCTTTGGCTTGACTGTGGACTGACAACTTGATTAAAGAATTATTGGTATCTGACTTTTTTGAACTGCTTGTTAAGGGATTAGCATAGTGACGAGTTGTGTAAATTATTTCCCCAATAGCGAGTCGAAATTCTTGAGTTTAGTGGATTTATTAGGCAACAGAGCGCAAGGGATGCCTAATCAGCAAGCCTATATCTTTCTGGAAAACGGAGAAACCCCCTCAGGGAGTCTTACTTATGGGGAATTAGATGCAAAAGCCCGAGCGATCGCATTTCATCTCCAATCCATGCAAGGAGAACGGGCTTTATTGCTATACCCTTCTGGATTAGAATTTATTACAGCTTTCTTTGGCTGTTTGTATGCGGGGGTAATAGCTGTGCCAGTTTATCCTCCAAGACGCAATCAGAAATTGTCTCGGTTGCTAAATATCATTAATGATGCTCAAGCTGATGTAGCACTGACCACCACATCGATACTGGCTGACATTGAGCAAAGGTGGGAAGAGGAAGCGGAGTTAGCGCAGTTGCAGTTGGTAGCTACAGATACAATTGTTGCTAATGGTCAAGAGTTTGTACCTCAATCAGTGACACGGTCGAGTTTGGCGTTTTTGCAATATACTTCCGGTTCCACAGGAACACCAAAGGGGGTGATGGTGACCCATGGCAATATCATCCACAACCAGCAGATAATCCATCAGGCATTTGGTCATAGCGAGCAGAGTATTGGTGTAGGTTGGTTGCCATTGTTCCATGATATGGGATTGATTTTTAATGTCGTACAGCCAATGTATCTGGGATTTCCCAGTATTCTGATGCCTCCAGTGGCATTTCTGCAGAAGCCGATTCGTTGGTTAAAGGCGATTTCTAACTATAAGGCGACTACCAGTGGCGCACCCAATTTTGCTTATGATTTATGTGTCAAAAAAGTTCAAGAAGAACAATTAGCATTTCTTGACTTGAGCAGCTGGGATGCGGCTTTCAATGGGGCAGAACCAGTACGGGCAGACACTCTGGAGCAATTTGGTCAAAAATTTGCGAACTGTGGTTTTAATTACAGTGCCTTTTATCCTTGCTATGGCATGGCGGAGACTACTCTGCTTGCTACCGGTGGACAGAAGAATCAATCGCCGGTGATTCAGGGGGTATTGGCAGGGGAATTAGAACAAAATTCGGTAGTAGAGAGTGAAATTTCCTCGGATGAAAGTCGAAGGTTGGTGGGTGTTGGTCATCCTTACCTGGACACAACAGTAATTATCGTTAACCCTGAGTCGTTAACTCCGAGTGAACCAGGACAAGTAGGAGAGATTTGGGTTAGCGGTGGAAGTGTAACTTCTGGGTATTGGAATCGCCCCCAAGCAACAAAAGAAACCTTTCAAGCTTATCTGAAAGATATAGGGGACGGACCTTTTTTACGTACAGGGGACTTAGGTTTTTTTAGTAAGGGGGAACTGTTTGTTACAGGAAGACTAAAGGATCTAATTATCATTAGAGGTCGCAATCATTATCCCCAAGATATTGAATTAACTGTTGAAAACAGCCATCCTGCTTTACGAAGTCATTGTAGTGCTGCCTTTTCTGTAGAGAGGGATGGAGAGGAACGCTTGGTGGTTGCTGGTGAGGTGGAACGAACTCACCTACGCAAGCTGAACACAGAGGAGGTAGTTAGAGAAATTCAAATCGCCCTATCAACAGAACATGAATTAGACGTTGATGGGGTGGTTTTGTTGAAGACGGGGAGTATTCCTAAGACCTCTAGTGGAAAGATTCAACGGCGTGCTTGTAAGCAAGGATTTTTAGAAGGGAGTTTGAATGTCGTAGGCCAGTGGCAGAAAACTTTATCCCAGGGTGAATACGTAGCACCACGCACCCCAACCGAAGAAATAATCGCCAACATCTTCGCTTCTGTTCTAGGAGTGAAAGATGTAGGAATACATGACAACTTCTTTGAAATCGGAGGACATTCTCTACTTGCCACTCAATTAATTTCCCAACTGCGAGTAACCTTCAACAGAGAAATACCCCTAAGACAAGTATTTTCAAGCCCGACAATCGCTCTTATTTCGCCGAAATTAACCCAATTACTGACCACAGAAAACCAATTAAGTCTTCCTTTGATTCAACCAAGAACCGATAGTGAACAATTACCCCTATCATCGGCTCAAAAAAGACTGTGGTTCCTCAACCAACTAGAAGGAATTAGTGCCACTTATAACATACCAGTAGCCCTTAGAATCACTGGCAACTTGATCATTAACGCCCTAGAACAAGCCTTATCAGAAATAATCAGTCGTCACGAAGTAATACGGACAAGTTTCTCCACTATTAATGGCACACCAACACAGGTAATTCACCCCGACAGCACCATCAACATCAATGTAGTAGACCTACAACAATACCCAGACCAAGAACGGGAAACCATCTTACAGCAAGAAGTAAAACAGGAAGCAACAACCCCCTTTGACCTAGAGATAGCACCATTAATCCGTTGTAAATTATGGCAACTAGACACTACCGAGTATGTGTTAGTGCTGACGATGCACCACATAGTCTCTGATGGTTGGTCGATGGGAATATTAATCGAAGAACTATCAAGTTTATATCAAGCAATAGCGGCATCAGAACCATCCCCCTTACCCGAATTAGCGATTCAATATGCTGACTTTGCCCTTTGGCAAAGACAATGGTTAACTGGGGAAATCCTAGAAAACCAATTTAATTACTGGAAACAGGAATTAGAGGGTGCTTCAGAATTATTAAAATTACCCACAGACCATCCTCGTCCCCATGTAATGAGTTACCAGGGGAGTAGTGAAAGTTTTAGTTTAACCGCTGAACTAACCCAGAAGCTGCAACAGTTGTCTGTGAACGCAGGTAGTACCTTATTTATGACCCTGCAGGCAGCGTTTGCCACCTTACTCTATCGTTACAGTGGACAATTTGATATTTTAATTGGTTCACCCATAGCCAATCGCAACCGCCGTGAAATAGAGCCACTAATTGGCTTCTTTGTCAATACCTTGGTGTTGAGAACTCGTTTTGAACATAATCCCAGTTTTTCCCAGTTGCTCAGGCAAGTTAGGGAAACCACACTCAACGCTTATGAACATCAGGATGTACCTTTTGAACAGGTAGTATCCGCATTGCAACCCCAACGGTCTTTGAGTCATTCCCCCCTGTTCCAGGTGATGTTTGTGCTACAGAATGCACCGATGGGAAAATTAGACTTACCAGGTGTGACATTGAGTCAGTTCAATCAACACAGTACGATTGCTAAGTTTGATTTGACCCTGTCAATGACGGAAACAGAGATGGGATTGGTGGGGACATGGGAATACAACACAGACTTATTTGATGGGTCAACTATTAAAAGGATGGCTACTCATTTCCAGAACTTGTTGTCAGCAATTGTGGAAAATCCCCAACAAGTAGTCTCAGAGTTACCTTTATTGAGTGTAGAGGAACGTCATCAACTGTTAGTGGAGTGGAATGATACTACCAGTGACTATCCCAAAGATAAATTCATTCATCAGTTAGTCTCCGAGCAGGTCGAGAAAACACCCAATGCTATAGCCGTGGTGTTTGACCAACAGCAGTTGACTTACCATCAATTAAATCAAAGGGCGAACCAATTAGCACATCACCTACAAAACTTAGGAGTAGGACCAGAGGTACTGGTAGGTATTTGTGTGGAACGTTCTATACAGATGGTCGTGGGATTGTTAGGGATATTGAAGGCTGGTGGTGCTTATGTACCCCTCGATCCTAATTATCCCCCAGAACGACTGAGTTATATGTTGGCAGATTCGGGTGCTGAGGTGTTGTTGACTCAACAGTCGTTACGAGAATCTTTGCCACAAAATCAAGCACAGGTGCTTTGCTTGGATAGTGATTGGGCAGCGATAGAGCAACACAGTGGAGAGAATCTTGATGTTGGGGTTCACTCAGATAATTTGGCTTATGTGATTTATACTTCTGGTTCTACAGGAGTTCCGAAGGGGGTTTTAGTTGCTCACCGTAATTTGGTTAATGCTTACTTTGCTTGGGAAGAGGCGTATCAACTCAAAACCGAAGCCAGAAAACACCTACAAATGGCTAGTTTGTCATTTGATGTTTTTGGAGGAGATTTAGTTCGTGCCCTTTGTTCTGGAGGAACATTAGTTTTATGCCCGACGATTGAAGATCTTTTGGATGCTGAGAAACTCTATGAATTGATGCTCTTTCAAGAGATTGATTGTGCTGAGTTTGTCCCTGCGGTAGTCAGAAATTTAATGGAATATCTTCACGAAACTAAGCAGGATTTGAGTTTCATGAAGGTAATGATAGTTAGTTCAGATAGCTGGTACATAGAGGAATATAAAAAATTAAGGGATTTGTGTAATGAAAAAACACATTTAATCAATGCCTATGGAGTAACAGAAGCTACTGTTGATAGTTGTTACTTTGACAATATTTGCCCACGAGGACTGTATGAAAAGTTAGTTCCGATTGGACGTCCATTTGCTAATACCAAAATCTACATCCTAGACAAACACCTCCAAGCAGTACCCATAGGAGTACCAGGAGAGTTGTACATCGGAGGTTATGGACTAGCCAGAGGATACCTCAATCGCCCAGAACTAACCACAGAAAAATTCATCACTAATCCCTTCTGTAATTCCCAATCCAAACGCCTTTACAAAACAGGAGACCTAGCGAGATACCTACCAGACGGTAACATTGAATTTATCGGTCGCATCGATAACCAAGTTAAAATTCGAGGCTTCCGCATCGAACTAGGGGAAATCGAAGCAGTCCTGTCCACCCACCCCCAAATCCAACAAACAGTAGTAATTGCCCGAGAAGATATTCCTGGTAACAAACGCTTAGTCGCCTACATAGTCAGTGAGGAAGAATCACTAACTACCAACCAAGTCAGAGAATTCCTTAAACAAAAACTACCAGACTACATGGTGCCCAATGCTTTTGTTACTTTAGACACCCTCCCCTTAACACCAAATGGCAAAGTAGACCGTTTTGCGCTGCCCGCACCTGATGGGGAAATTACCCGAGAAAATGAATACGTCGCACCACGTACAACCATAGAACTTGAACTGACTCAAATCTGGTCAGACGTTTTGAATCTCACCTCTGTCGGAGTACAAGATAACTTCTTTGAGCTGGGCGGTCATTCCCTTCTAGCTGTCCGTTTAATGTCCAAAATTCAACAACAATTCCAAATCAATTTACCTTTAGCAACCCTTTTCCAAAGTCCCACCATTGAACAACTAGCGAGCCTTCTGGGTTCTTCAGTAAATACACAAAACCCCATCTTAGTGGGCATTAAAACCAGTGGAAACCAACCTCCATTATTCTGTATTCACCCGGTTGGTGGCAATATCCTCTGTTATGCAGAGTTAGCTCGTCATTTAGATCAAGATTATCCAGTATATGGTTTACAATCTCTCGGTTTAGATGGACTACAGCAACCCTTAACTTCTGTTGAGGAGATGGCATCCCATTATATTGAGGCAATACAGCAAATTCAACCCCAAGGTCCCTATCATCTCATTGGCTGGTCTCTCGGAGGTGTAATTGCTTATGAGATGGCACAACAATTACAGGCTAAAAATGAGCCAGTGGCTCTTCTAACGTTAATAGACAGTTATGCACCTACTGTAATTCAGATGCCTTCAGAAATAGATCAAGCCATGATAGTAAATCTATTGGCTCAAGATTTGGGAGGTCTCTATGGTCAAGAGTTAGATATATCCCATGAAACACTTAGACAACTTGAACCAGACGAACAAGTTTTGCATCTATTTGAGCAAGGCAAACAGCAAGGGATATTGCCATCAGACCTAGAAATAGAGCAAATGCGTTCTTTATGGAAAGTTTTGAAAGCAAATATTACGGCATATTATCATTATAAACCAAAAGCTTATCCAGGTTCACTTCTCCTTATAAATGCTAGTCAAACTTCCCCAGGAGTAATTGAAGACCCAACCCACGGCTGGGGTTCTCTAGTTAATGGTGACATCCAAACTCACACTATTACTGGAGATCATTACACTATTATGAAAGCCCCTCAAGTTGAGGGTCTAACTGCAGAATTGAACAACTATCTATTGAACAACTAGCACGTCTTGGCCGCACTGGCTCCCCTGTTCGGAAGCTGCATCGCTAAATACTTAAGCAGATTTTGCGAGTAAAGGTTCTACGGTCTGGTAAAATTCACCCACCTGCTCTAAAATCTCAATCAATTCCCGTTCAAAGGTGACCAAAGCACGATTGGTTTTTCCACCAATATTGATTCGGAAACTGATAGAAATGACAGAGGGTTTGTAGTACTGAAATAGCCTTGAATAGTATTTCTACGGCTATTTTTTTTGCTTTTAATTTAATCGAATCGGCCAGCTATCGAGAAATTTTTTTTCGGGAAAGACTTAGGGAAAATTAACTCTTATTTGATGCCAACAATAAACACCCGTTACCGGGGTTGAGTAATGCCATAATCAGCGGCATCAACTAATCAAAAAACTACCTTGTCTTTAACCCCTTCCTAGTTACCTGAAGTATGGAGTTGTTCCAGTCTCTTAAGATGATCATCCCAGTCTTGCCAATCCTTCGTTGTTTTAACTAACACGACGGCATAGTCACTCTGGAAGAGCCCTATAAATATCGTAAAAATGGGCTAATTTTTGTAAAGTTTTGTTTCACAAGTAAACACCTCTCCCAGAGATCTATTTAGAATAATATTAGTTCTATCACGACTTGGCAATAATGGCGTACGCAGAACACGAAGACTAGGGATTTACCAGCCCTACCTTGATCGCTAAAAGCTCAATTGGTCGATTAACTTGCCTGTACGTGTTGTATTACTATATAACCCTTATCGAGGCTCTCACTTTCAACGCACAATCACTTATCTATCTCCCTTATTAAGGTCGGAATACCCTGAAAATCGTTCCCACCTGGCTCAATAACAAACTCAGCCAATTTACGACGAGCCGTGAGTAAGCGTTGAAATTCAACTAGTTCTTTGGCTTGACTGTGGACTGACAACTTGATTAAAGAATTATTGGTATCTGACTTTTTTGAACTGCTTGTTTTGGGAGTAGCAGAGTGGCGAGTTGTGTAAATGATTCCCCCAATGGGGAGTCGAAATTCTTGAGTTTAGTTGATTTATTAGGCGACAGAGCGCAAGCAATGCCTAATCAGCTCGCCTATATCTTTCTGCAAAACGGAGAAACCCCCTCAGGAAGTCTTACCTACGGCGAATTAGATAGACAAGCAACAGCGATCGCAGCCGATATCCAATCAATGCAAGGAGAAAGAGCTTTATTGTTATACCCTTCTGGATTAGAGTTCATTACGGCTTTCTTTGGCTGTTTGTATGCGGGGGTAATAGCTGTGCCAGTTTATCCTCCCAGACGCAATCAAAAATTGTCTCGGTTGCTAAATATTGTTAATGATGCTCAAGCTTATGTTGCACTGACCACTACATCGATATTGGCTGACCTTGAGCAAAGGTGGGCAAGTGATGCCTCCTTAGGCCAGTTGAAGTTGATAGCTACCGATACCATTGTTGCTGATAGTCAAGAGTTTGCACCATTATCAGTGACAGGGTCGAGTTTGGCGTTTTTGCAATATACTTCTGGTTCCACGGGAACACCCAAAGGGGTGATGGTGACCCATGGGAATCTGATCCAAAATTCCACAGACCTAGATCGCGGATGGGAGCATAACTCGGATAGTGTAATTGTAACTTGGCTCCCAACATTCCATGATATGGGACTCATATACGGGATGCTCCAACCCATATACAAGGGATGCAAATGTATTATGCTGCCACCAGCGTCCTTCATACAAAAACCGATTCGCTGGCTAAAGGCGATTTCTGATTACGGAGGGACTCATAGTGGCGCACCTAATTTTGCTTATGCACTGTGTGTCGAAAAAACAACTCCAGAACAAAGGAATCAGCTAGACCTCAGTAGTTGGAGCATGGCTCTTAATGGAGCAGAACCTGTTAGAGCCGATGTTTTAGAGAAGTTTGCACAAGTTTTTGAAGTCAGTAGATTCAACAAAAGGGCTTTCTGTCCCGGTTATGGCATGGCAGAAGCAACTCTAAAGATTTCTGCTGTACGCGCTAAAGATAAGCCGATTTACTATCATATTGATGCCACTGCTCTAGAACAAAATTACGTTGTAGAATTTCCTGATGAGAAACATTTAGGAAAACGAACTCTTGTTGGTTGTGGTAGAAGTGAGATTGATACCAAAGTTATCATTGTTAATCCACAAACCTGTTGTCGTAGTGCTTCTGAAGAAATTGGGGAAATTTGGGTTAGCGGTGGCAGTGTAGCTTCTGGGTATTGGAATCGCCCCGAAGCCACACAAAAAACGTTTCAAGCTTATCTCAAAGATACAGGTGATGGACCTTTTTTACGTACAGGGGACTTAGGATTTTTTAGTAAGGGGGAACTGTTTGTTACAGGAAGACTAAAGGATCTAATTATCATTAGAGGTCGCAATCATTATCCCCAAGATATTGAATTAACTGTTGAAAACAGCCATCCTGCTTTACGAAGTCATTGTAGTGCTGCCTTTTCTGTAGAGAGGGATGGAGAGGAACGCTTGGTGGTTGCTGGTGAGGTGGAACGAACTCACCTACGCAAGCTGAACACAGAGGAGGTAGTTAGAGAAATTCAAATCGCCCTATCAACAGAACATGAATTAGACGTTGATGGGGTGGTTTTGTTGAAGACGGGGAGTATTCCTAAGACCTCTAGTGGAAAGATTCAACGGCGTGCTTGTAAGCAAGGATTTTTAGAAGGGAGTTTGAATGTCGTAGGCCAGTGGCAGAAAACTTTATCCCAGGGTGAATACGTAGCACCACGCACCCCAACCGAAGAAATAATCGCCAACATCTTCGCTTCTGTTCTAGGAGTGAAAGATGTAGGAATACATGACAACTTCTTTGAAATCGGAGGACATTCTCTACTTGCCACTCAATTAATTTCCCAACTGCGAGTAACCTTCAACAGAGAAATACCCCTAAGACAAGTATTTTCAAGCCCGACAATCGCTCTTATTTCGCCGAAATTAACCCAATTACTGACCACAGAAAACCAATTAAGTCTTCCTTTGATTCAACCAAGAACCGATAGTGAACAATTACCCCTATCATCGGCTCAAAAAAGACTGTGGTTCCTCAACCAACTAGAAGGAATTAGTGCCACTTATAACATACCAGTAGCCCTTAGAATCACTGGCAACTTGATCATTAACGCCCTAGAACAAGCCTTATCAGAAATAATCAGTCGTCACGAAGTAATACGGACAAGTTTCTCCACTATTAATGGCACACCAACACAGGTAATTCACCCCGACAGCACCATCAACATCAATGTAGTAGACCTACAACAATACCCAGACCAAGAACGGGAAACCATCTTACAGCAAGAAGTAAAACAGGAAGCAACAACCCCCTTTGACCTAGAGATAGCACCATTAATCCGTTGTAAATTATGGCAACTAGACACTACCGAGTATGTGTTAGTGCTGACGATGCACCACATAGTCTCTGATGGTTGGTCGATGGGAATATTAATCGAAGAACTATCAAGTTTATATCAAGCAATAGCGGCATCAGAACCATCCCCCTTACCCGAATTAGCGATTCAATATGCTGACTTTGCCCTTTGGCAAAGACAATGGTTAACTGGGGAAATCCTAGAAAACCAATTTAATTACTGGAAACAGGAATTAGAGGGTGCTTCAGAATTATTAAAATTACCCACAGACCATCCTCGTCCCCATGTAATGAGTTACCAGGGGAGTAGTGAAAGTTTTAGTTTAACCGCTGAACTAACCCAGAAGCTGCAACAGTTGTCTGTGAACGCAGGTAGTACCTTATTTATGACCCTGCAGGCAGCGTTTGCCACCTTACTCTATCGTTACAGTGGACAATTTGATATTTTAATTGGTTCACCCATAGCCAATCGCAACCGCCGTGAAATAGAGCCACTAATTGGCTTCTTTGTCAATACCTTGGTGTTGAGAACTCGTTTTGAACATAATCCCAGTTTTTCCCAGTTGCTCAGGCAAGTTAGGGAAACCACACTCAACGCTTATGAACATCAGGATGTACCTTTTGAACAGGTAGTATCCGCATTGCAACCCCAACGGTCTTTGAGTCATTCCCCCCTGTTCCAGGTGATGTTTGTGCTACAGAATGCACCGATGGGAAAATTAGACTTACCAGGTGTGACATTGAGTCAGTTCAATCAACACAGTACGATTGCTAAGTTTGATTTGACCCTGTCAATGACGGAAACAGAGATGGGATTGGTGGGGACATGGGAATACAACACAGACTTATTTGATGGGTCAACTATTAAAAGGATGGCTACTCATTTCCAGAACTTGTTGTCAGCAATTGTGGAAAATTCCCAACTTAGAGTGGGTGAGTTACCTTTGTTGAGTGCAGAGGAACGTCATCAACTGTTGGTGGAATGGAATGATACTGCCAGTGAATATCCCAAAGAGAAATGTATTCATCAGTTATTTGAAGAGCAGGTAGAGAAAACACCGGATGCTGTGGCGGTGGTGTTTGGCCAGGAGCAGTTGACTTACCATCAATTAAATCAAAGGGCGAACCAATTAGCACATCACCTACTTTCAATGGGAGTAAGACCAGAGGTACTGGTAGGTATTTGTGTGGAACGTTCTGTACAGATGGTGGTAGGACTGTTGGGGATACTGAAGGCTGGTGGTGCTTATGTACCCCTGGATCCTAATTATCCTCACCAACGACTGAGTTATATTTTGGCGGATTCGGGTGTTGAGGTGTTGTTGACTCAACAGTCGTTACTAGAATCTTTGCCATCACATACAGCACAGATGGTTTGTTTGGATAGTGATTGGGGTGCCATAGAGCAATATAGTGGACAGAATCTTGATGTCGGGGTAACTTCAGATAATTTGGCTTATGTGATTTATACCTCTGGTTCTACCGGTAAACCTAAGGGAACAATGATTCTCCATAGTGGTGTGGGGAATTATTTAAGCTGGTGTACAAAAGCTTATAATGTTGCCGATTCAGAAGGCTCTACTGTTAATTCTTCTATTGGCTTCGATGCCACTATTACCAGTTTATTTTCTCCTTTTTTGGTAGGACGTAAGGTAGTTCTTTTACCAGAGGAAGGAGAAATTGAAGCCCTTAAAGCCGCCTTGTGTTCTGGGACTAAGTTTAGCCTGGTTAAAATCACTCCGGCTCATTTAGAAATCCTCAGCTATTTATTGGCTCATGAGCAAGTCAAAATTGATAATAAAGCCTTTATAATTGGTGGGGAAGCTTTGTCAGCAAACCACATTAAATTCTGGCAAAAATACGCTCCTCAGATTAGATTAATTAACGAATACGGTCCCACAGAAACTGTTGTAGGATGCTGCATTTATGAAGTTGGAGGAAAAACCTTTTCTGGAGGTAATATTCCCATCGGTCGCCCCATAAGTAACACCAAAATTTATATCTTAGACTCACACCTGGAACCAGTGGCCATAGGAGTGCCTGGAGAATTATACATCGGAGGTGATGGACTAGCCAGAGGATACCTCAACCGCCCAGAACTAACATCGGAAAAATTCATCCCAAATCCCTTCTGTAATTCCAAATCACAACGACTCTACAAAACCGGAGACCTGGCGAGATACCTACGAGACGGTAACATCGAATTTCTCGGACGTATCGATAACCAAGTCAAAATTCGAGGCTTCCGTATCGAACTAGGGGAAATCGAAGCAGTCCTGTCCAGCCACCCCCACATCCAACAAACCGTAGTTATTGCCCGAGAAGATATTCCTGGTAACAAACGCCTAGTCGCCTATATAGTCAGTCAGTCCGAATCACTAAGCACCAACCAACTACGTGAATTCCTTAAACAGAAACTGCCAGAATACATGGTGCCCAGTGCCTTCGTTACCCTAGACACCTTGCCGTTAACACAAAACGGCAAAGTAGACCGCAAATCACTACCCGCACCAGATGGGGTTGTCACATCAGTTGAGGAATATGTAGCTCCACGCACCCCTACTGAAGAAATAATCGCCAACATCTTCGCGAAGGTTCTAGGACTGCAAGATGTTGGAATACATGACAACTTCTTTGAATTAGGAGGACATTCTCTACTGGCTGTCCGTTTAATGTCCCAGATTAAACAACAATTCCAAATCAATTTACCTTTAGCAACCCTTTTCCAAAGTCCCACCATTGAACAACTAGCGAGCCTTCTGGGTTCTTCAGTAAATACACAAAACCCCATCTTAGTGGGCATTAAAACCAGTGGAAACCAACCTCCATTATTCTGTATTCACCCGCTTGGTGGCAATCTCCTGTGTTATGCAGAGTTAGCTCGTCATTTAGATCAAGATTATCCAGTATATGGTTTACAATCTCTAGGTTTAGATGGGCAACAGCAACCCTTAACTTCTGTTGAGGAGATGGCATCCCATTATATTCAAGCAATACAGCAAATTCAACCCCAAGGTTCCTATCATCTCATCGGCTGGTCTTTTGGAGGTGTAATTGCCTATGAGATGGCACAACAATTACAGACTAAAAATACTTCAGTGGCTCTTCTAACTTTAATAGACAGTTATGTACCCACTTTAATTCGGAAACCTTCAGAAATAGATCAAGCCATGATAGTAAATCTATTCATTGGCTGGTGGTCTATGGGAGGTGTAATTGCCTATGAAATGGCACAACAATTACAGGCTAAAAATGAGCCAGTGGCTCTTCTAACGTTAATAGACAGTTATGCACCTACTGTAATTCAGATGCCTTCAGAAATAGATCAAGCCATGATAGTAAATCTATTGGCTCAAGATTTGGGAGGTCTCTATGGTCAAGAGTTAGATATATCCCATGAAACACTTAGACAACTTGAACCAGACGAACAAGTTTTGCATCTATTTGAGCAAGGCAAACAGCAAGGGATATTGCCATCAGACCTAGAAATAGAGCAAATGCGTTCTTTATGGAAAGTTTTGAAAGCAAATATTACGGCATATTATCATTATAAACCAAAAGCTTATCCAGGTTCACTTCTCCTTATAAATGCTAGTCAAACTTCCCCAGGAGTAATTGAAGACCCAACCCACGGCTGGGGTTCTCTAGTTAATGGTGACATCCAAACTCACACTATTACTGGAGACCATTACACCATTATCAAAGCCCCCCAAGTTGAGGCTCTGACTACAGAATTGAACAACTATCTATTGAACAACTAGCACGTCTTGGCCGCACTGGCTCCCCTGTTCCGAAGCTGCATCGCTAAATACTTAAGCAGATTTTGCCAATAAAGGTTCTACCGTCTCGGATGATTCACCCACCTGCTCTAAAATCTCAATCAATTCCCGTTCAAAGGTGACCAAAGCACGATTGGTTTTCCCACCAATATTGATTCGGAAACTGATAGACATGACATAGGGTTTGCAGCACTGAAATAGCCGTGGATATTATTTCTACGGCTATTTTTTTTATTTTAATTTAATCTAATCGGCCAGCTATCGAAAAAATGTTTATTTTGGAAATAATTAGGTAAAGTTAACTCTTATTTTATGCCAACAATGAACACCCGTTACCGCCGTTGATTAATGCCATAATCGGCGGCATCAACTAATCTAAAAACTACCTTGTAGTTAACCCCATCGGGTGCATCTCATTTTTGTTGTTTGACAAGGTGGTGCGTTACGGGGCGGGCTGTCTAAACCCTGGCGCTTGAGCGGAAAATTAGGCACCCCTAACACACCCTACTGGCGTGGCAAGCTTAATTTGATGCATTAGAATTGTCGGATTCAACATCTTCAAAAACAGCGATATTGATGCTTCAATTTAATTCGTGCATCTTGGGTTGTGAAATGCCAAATTACCTTACTAGCTGTGCGATTTCGTTCTTTTTGCCACGCATTTAATTCCGATGCTAGTTTCAAGGGATGTGGGAATACGTCGAGCCAGGCATTGTTTTGACAAAACACGCTCGTTCTATCTCGGCAACATTAAGCCAACTGCCATTACGAGGTGTATGATAAATCTCTAATCTTCTGGCCGTGTGTGCTTCTGCTGCGGGAAAAGCTTTGTAGAGAGAAGCGATGTTATGAGTATTGAGATTATCGCAGAGTAATTTAACAATGTTTGCTTGGGGATAGTCTACATCCAATAATTGCCTAATCTCTTCTGCCCAATCAATACTGGTACGACTGTCACGGTTACGTTCCTCTTCGCCATCCTCCCTGAGGGTCAAAGAACATAAATAAAGCTTGAGTCCCTTCGCGAGTGTAGTGATAATCCTCCTTGGCATCATGACCTGGTTGCATTTTAATTGGTTCGATTAGATGTCCAGTTAGTTGTATCGCTGCTTCATCCATACTTTTCAGAGGCTCACTTGGGCTATGTTGGCTGCAAAAGATATCGAGAACAACTTCCATTTCTGCCACGAAGCGGGCGTTCATCTCTTTCGGGAATACAAAAACGTTGTTTTTTCCATGGACGTAGTTGGTTTTTTTTAGATAGCTACGTACTGTTTCATGAGAAATTTCCGTGACTATTCCTCGTGTTTTCAATTCTTTAGTTAATAGCCTCAAGCTCCAGTGCGCTCTACCTAATGGTGGTGTGGAGCAATCATATTGCGATTAGTTGGGCAAATTGTTCGACCTTCAGTTTCGGTGGTAGGGGTTGGGAAATGCGCTGACGACGATTCAAGCTTGGTTCGATTCCTTGAGACGAAACCTTAGGGAGTGGAGCCTTAATTAACAATTTTCAACTCTTTTGCGCAAGAACCTTAAACTATAAAGGCTCCACTCCCTTACGGTAACTTCAAAGCTGTAAAAACCTTTTCCTTTTCCTGCCTACTGTGTTACGATGCACATTTAATGCCGAACTGATTTCTTCATCTGTCCATTTTTGTTTAGCTTGAGTACTTTCATCACACATCAATAAAACCTGAGCATGAAGTATTTTCTTTGTCGGTGCATGACCATTACGACTAATTCCTTCCAGTTTTTCTCTCTGCTCTGAAGTTAGAAAAACCATTACCCGACGACCTCTTCCCATATTATCCAGTTTGTTTTCTGTCTATTACACTATTTTAAGCTTGCCACGCCACTACGCAACTTTTTTACAAATATGAGATGCACCCACCCCATCATAGTTATCTGAGGTATAGAGTTTTTCTAGTTTACTCAGATGCTCGTCCCAGTCTTGCCAATCTTTCGTTGTTTTAACTAATACGACGACATAGTCACTCTGGAAGAGACCTATAAATATCGGAAAAATGGGCGGATTTTTGTAAATTTTTGTTTCACAAGTGAACACATCTCCCAGAGATATATTTAGAATAATATTGGTTGGTTTCCTAACGACTTGGCAATCAGGGCGTACGCAGAACACGAATACTAGGGATTTGCCAGCCCTACCTTGAACACTAAAAGCTCAATTGGTCGATTAACTTGCCTGTACGTGTTGTATTACTATATAACCCTTATCGAGGCTCTAACTTTCAACGCACAATCACTCACTTATCGCGCTTAGTAAGGTAGGAATACCCTGAGCTACGTTGCCACCTGGCTCACTAACAAACTCAGCCAAGTTACGAGCCGTGAGTAAGCTAAGGAATTAAACTACTTCTTTGGCTTTACTGTGGACTGACAACTTGATTAAAGAATTCTTGGTATCTGAATTTTTTGAATTGCTGGTTAAGGGAGTAGCTAAGTGACGAGTTGCTGAGCGGGTGACATGCCAGCTAAAATCGTTATTGGGTAATACTTTCAGCCGATATTTTACAAAAAGATACATACTAGTTTGGCCTGACCTTGGACGTAGTTATAAGGGTTTGAGCTTCTATAACATCATTCCTAGGGTCAATTGATCAGTTTATCTTTGCTAAGATAAACTGGCATCAAAGCCTTATCTAGTAAGCTTTTAAGGGCTCATGTCACCCCCTCAGGACAAGTTGTGTAAATTATTCTACCAATGGGGAGTCAAACTTCTTGAGTTTAGTTGATTTATTAGGCGAAAGAGCGCAAGCTCAACCTAATCAGCTTGCCTATATCTTTCTCCTTGACGGAGAAACCGAATCAGGGAGTCTTACCTATGGGGAATTAGATGCAAAAGCAAGAGCGATCGCAGCCCATCTCCAATCAATGCAAGGAGAACGAGCTTTACTGTTATATCCTTCTGGATTAGAGTTCATTAGCGCTTTTATGGGCTGCTTATATGCCGGGGTTGTGGCGGTTCCGGTTTATCCTCCCAGACGCAATCAAAAATTGTCTCGCTTGCTAAATATTGTTAATGATGCCCAAGCGTGTATTGCACTGACCACCACATCGATACTGGCTGACATTGAGCAAAGGTGGGCAAGTGATGGGGAGTTAGCTCAGTTGAAGTTGATAGCTACCGATACCATTGTTGCTGATAGTCAAGAGTTTGCACCATTATCAGTGACAGGGTCGAGTTTAGCTTTTTTGCAATATACTTCCGGTTCCACGGGAACACCAAAGGGGGTGATGGTGACCCATGGCAATATCATCCACAACCAGCAGATGATCCATCAGGCATTTGGTCATAGTGAGAAGACTATCTTTGTAGGTTGGTTGCCATTGTTCCATGATATGGGATTGATTGGTAATGTCCTACAGCCAATGTATCTGGGAATTCCCTGTATTCTGATGCCGCCAGTGGCATTTCTGCAGAAGCCGATTCGTTGGTTAAAGGCGATTTCTAAGTATAGGGCGACTACCAGTGGCGGACCGAATTTTGCTTATGATTTATGTGTCAAAAAAATTCAACCAGAACAATTAGCTAATCTTGACTTGAGCAGTTGGGATGTGGCTTTCAATGGGGCAGAACCAGTACGGGCAGAAACTCTGAAGCAATTTGGCCAAAAATTTGCGAACTGTGGTTTTAACTACAGAGCCTTTTATCCTTGCTATGGCATGGCGGAGACTACCTTATTTGCTACCGGTGGTGAAAAGAATCAATCGCCGGTGATTCAGGGAGTTAAAGCTAAAGATTTAGAGCAAAATTTGGTAGTAGAGAGTGAGATTTCCTCGGATGAAAGTCGAGGGTTTGTTGGTGTTGGTCGTCCTTACCTGAACACAACAGTAATTATCGTTAACCCGGAGTCCTTAACTCCGAGTGAACCAGGACAAGTCGGAGAGATTTGGGTTAGCGGTGGTAGTGTAACGTCTGGGTATTGGAATCGCCCCCAAGCAACACAAGAAGTGTTACAAGCTTATCTGAAAGATACAGGAGACGGACCTTTTTTACGTACAGGGGACTTGGGATTTTTGCTCAAAGGTGAGTTATTTGTGACTGGACGACTCAAGGATATGATAATTATCCGGGGTCGCAATTATTATCCCCAAGATATTGAATTAACTGTTGAAAACAGCCATCCTGCTTTACGAAGTCATTGTAGTGCTGCCTTTTCTGTAGAGAGGGATGGAGAGGAGCGCTTGGTGGTTGCTTGTGAGGTGGAACGAACTCACCTACGGAAGCTGAACACAGAGGAGGTAGTATCTGCCGTTCGTCATGGCATCTGGATGGAGCATGAGTTGAAGGTTTATGGAGTATTACTACTTAAGACTGGTAGTATTCCTAAGACTTCCAGTGGAAAAATTCAGCGTCATGCTTGTCGCCAGGAATGGCTAAATAAGCAACTAAATTTAGTGGGTGAGTGGATTGAAAACGAGTTAGTGGAACCAATAACTAGTGAGCAGCGACCAGATGAATATTTCCCTGAAAAAACGACTAGCTTTATGCCAACTCAAAACAATGGACACAAGGTATTAACTAGCCAAGATACAGCCAGCCAATCTCGCGCCGATGAACTACTTGAATGGTTGCGTGACTATGCATCATTTCGCATTAACTCTCGCTTAATTGATGAAAGACGTTGCATTCCACCTCATATTGTTCTAGATTTGGGAAACCGTGGGTTTTTCGGCCTACAAGTACCTTTTAACTATGGCGGAATAGGTCTGAACAATGTTGATACCTTAAGGGTTATTGAGCAGTTGGGAGCCATAGATCAAACCCTAACATTGTTTGTTGGCAATCATAACGTCCTTGGGGTTCGTCCGATTATGAAATATGCCTCCCTAGCTCAAAAAGAGCAATTACTTCCCAACCTAGCTACAGGTCGAGAAATAGCAGCCTACGCCTTAACAGAACCGGGGGCAGGTTCCAATCCCCGAGCCATATCCGCACGAGCAATACCGAATCCTAATGGTGGTTGGTTATTGGAAGGTTCTAAAATTTGGAGTGGTTCGGCTGCATGGTCTAGTGTTATCAATATTTTTGTCCAGCAGCTCGATCCCCATGGGAAACCGATGGGAATTAGTGGTTTCGTAGTGCCCCAGAGAACAAAAGGCTTGCGAATTGGTCCCGAAGCCCTGACTATGGGAATGCGGGGTATGGTTCAAAATGCCATATTTCTCGATGGAGTATCGGTAACTCCAGAGCAACTTTTGTCAGAAGCAGGTGCTGGGATGAAAGTAGCTCAAGATGCCATGATGCACGGTAGATTGGGTCTGGCTGCTGGATGCATTGGTGGTATGAAACGCTGCGCTCAGTTGATGCTTCGCTATGGTGAGCGTCGTTCGATCTCCACAGGTCGTTTACTCGATAATCCAGTTACATTAGTTCGTTTGAGCGATCTGACAGCCGCTATTACTGTCTTAGAAAATTTAGTTTTCACGACTGCCGAGTTATTGGATAGGGGATATTCTATTCCTGAAGAAGTCTACACGGCTTGCAAGACATCGGGGCCTGAGTTTTTCTGGCAGGCTGCTGACAACCTGGTTCAGTTACTGGGCGGTCGCGGCTATATTGAAACAAACATTGCCCCTCAAATCTACCGTGATGCCAGAGTTTTTCGCATTTTTGAAGGTCCGACGGAAACTCTCAATATGTTCTTGGGGTCTCGCGTGATTCAGAAACCAGAAGAGCTTTACCAATTCTTATCTAAGACATTGGAAGTTCCCGAAGTGGCTAAACGTCTGAAAAATGCTACAGCAGAAATTAGCGATCGCTTAAGGAATAAGAGCCGATTTTGCGAAGATCATACCGCTTTACGATGGGCTTATGTGTGTACAGGTGAAGTAGCAACTTGGGCTATTCTATTGGCAGTCGTGAAACGAAATTTGAAACAGTTAAGTTCTGAACCTTTGCAAATTGCTGCAACTTGGGCTGAATTACAGTTAGAGCAAAAACTCCAGCTTGTACTGATGGGAACACCAGCAGAGATGGTGGAATCTGACGCTGAGAATATCACCGCTCGCATAGAGGATTACGCCGAAAAAATTGGCGATATAGAACAAACTCTGCCAGGAGTTGACCATGAACTGGATGAATTTCTGCGTCAAACATCTACAGTAAAATCAAATAAAAATTTAGATGTAGAGTTGATTCACTACCAGGAGACAAAAAAGGTTGCTGTAGAACCGAAAAATTATCAGCCTTTAGAGAATCAGGAAGTTTATACTTATGATCAGATTGGAAGTTGGATAAAAAACTGGTTGGCTAAACAACCAGGGATTCAGAGAGAAACTATTAATCGCCAGACATCTTTTGCCGATTATGGCATGGATTCGGTGTTGGCACTAGAATTAGTACAAGCCTTAGAAGATTGGCTACAAACTTCCTTAGACGCAACGATTTTATGGAATTTTCCAACTATAGAATCCTTGGCTCAATACTTGGCTAGTATGTCAACACAAGAGGATGATTTAGAAACTTCACCTTCTGGTCAGGAGGAGGCAAAGACTACTACCTTAGAGTTGGAAAAACCTCTTGAAACTCAAATTGAGACATCTATTGCTGAAGAATTAGTGGCTCTGGAAAATTTATTGAAAGGAAATTAATATGAAGCAGATTAATCAAGAAAATGAGTCCCTGGCTTCCTCAAAACGGTTACTATTTGCTCTTAAACAAGCACGCACTCAATTAGAAGAACTACAACGACAAAAGAGTGAACCGATTGCTATTGTTGGTATGGGTTGTCGGTTTCCAGGGGGGGTGAAAGATCCAGGAAGCTTTTGGCAACTGTTGAAAAATGGAGTTGATAGCATTACTGAAATTCCTGGGGAGCGATGGGATATAAAAGATTACTATCACCCAGATCCAGATGTTCCCGGCAAAATGTATACTCGCTATGGAGGATTTCTGGAAGAGGTTGATCAGTTCGAGCCACAATTTTTTGGAATTTCTCCCCGAGAAGCTACTGCTATGGACCCTCAGCAACGGTTGCTGTTAGAAGTGAGTTGGGAAGCATTAGAACATGCAGGGTTAGCACCGGATCAACTTCAAGGTAGCCAAACCGGAGCATTTATGGGGATCTGCTTTGAGGATTATTCCCGCTTTAGCGTTAACTCTGGAGATCCAACCAGGATGGATGCCTACAGCAGTTTGGGCAATACTCGCAGTATTGCTGCAGGACGTTTAGCATATATTTTTGGCTTCAATGGTCCGACTTTCTTTTTAGATACAAGTTGTTCTTCCTCGCTTTTATCGGTTCACCTGGCTTGTCAGAGTTTACGTTATAGAGAGTGTAATCTAGCTTTAGCTGGTGGAGTGAACCTAATTCTCACCCCAGAAGCAACAATTGGTTTTTGTAAACTCAAAGCTTTGTCTACTGATGGTCGTTGCAAAACCTTTGATGCTTCGGCGGATGGTTACGGTAGAGGAGAAGGCTGTGGAATTCTAGTTCTCAAGCGTTTATCTAATGCAATAGCTGATGGAGACCAGATTTTTGCTTTAATTCGGGGTTCAGCAGTCAATCATGATGGTAAAAGTAATGGACTCACAGCTCCCAATGGCTCTGCTCAAGAAGCTTTACTCCAGCAAGCCTTAGAAAATTCCAGGGTAACACCAAGCCAGATTCAATACGTAGAAGCTCACGGAACTGGCACATCTCTCGGAGATCCCATTGAAGTTCTAGCACTGGGGAAGGTCTTAGGTCAAGGTCGAGCACAAGATCAGCCTTTGAAGATCGGTTCAGTGAAAACTAATTTTGGTCATCTTGAAGCTGCTGCAGGGGTGGCGGGTCTGATCAAGGTGGTCCTTGGATTGCAGCATCAGCAGATTCCTCCCCATCTCCATTTGAAAGAGCCAAACCCTCATATTCCCTGGCAGAAATTGCCGATTACAGTGCCAACGGAATTAACTCCTTGGGAATCAGGGGAAAAAGGACGTTTGGCGGGAGTAAGTTCTTTTGGCATGAGTGGGACAAACGTTCATATTATCTTAGAAGAAGCACCAGGACAAGGCAAAAGTGAAGAGTTAAGTGAGCGTACGCACCATATATTAACGTTATCTGCAAAATCTGAAAAAGCTCTGCTTCAGTTAGTACAATCTTATCAAAAATTTTTAGGGAATAATTCCACAGCAGCGATCGCCGATATTTGCTTCACTGCCAATACGGGGCGCAGCCATTTTACCCATCGTCTAGCTATTCTTACATCTGACCAACAAGACTTAGCGGATAAATTAGCAAAAATTAGTGCAAAAGAAGAAGCTAGTAGTGTATTATCTGGACAACTCTCTAGTAATAATAAATCCCCTAAAATTGCTTTCTTGTTTACCGGACAAGGTTCTCAGGATATCAACATGGGAAGACAACTCTATGAAACGCAACCCGTCTTCCGTCAAACCTTAGACCAGTGCGAGCAAATTCTCAAAACTTATTTAGAAAAATCTATTTTAGATGTTATTTATCCGGAAAATACTAAAGAATTAAATAGTGCTCTCATTGACCAAACTGCTTATACCCAACCCGCCCTATTTGCCATCGAATATGCGCTCTTTCAGTTGTGGAAATCTTGGGGCATAAAACCCGATGTGGTCATGGGTCACAGTGTGGGTGAATATGTGGCAGCCTGTGTAGCAGGAGTATTTAGTTTAGAAGATGGATTAAAACTGATTGCCCATCGAGGAAGGTTAATGCAGCAGTTACCTTCTGGAGGAGAGATGGTAGCGGTGATGGCATCAAAAGAGAAAGTCAATCAACTGATTGCCCCATATGCAGACAAAGTAGCAATAGCAGCCATCAATGGACCTGTTAGCACTGTAGTTTCTGGTGCAGCAGAACCGATTAAGACAGTTAGGGATAGCTTAGAAGCAGAAGGAATTAAGACCAAACAACTACAAGTATCCCACGCCTTCCATTCACCCTTAATGGAGCCGATGTTGGCAGAGTTTGAAGCAATAGCATCAGAAATCACCTACAATAAACCGACTATTCCACTGATTTCCAATCTTACAGGAACTACAGCTGACGATAGTATTACCACAGCCAGTTATTGGGTAAATCATGTCCGCCAACCGGTGAAGTTTGCCCAAAGTATGGAGACTTTGCACCAACTTGGTTATGACGTCTTCCTAGAAATTGGATCCAAAGCAATATTGTTAGGGATGGGAAGGCAATGTTTGCCAGAGGGTGTCGGAGTATGGTTGCCTTCTCTGCGTCCTGCTCAAGAAGACTGGCAGCAAATGCTACATAGTTTAGCTCAGTTATATGTGCAGGGATTCAAAGTTGATTGGTTAGGGTTTGACCGAGATTATTCACGTAGTAAAGTAGTGTTGCCCACTTATCCCTTTCAGCGGCAACGCTATTGGGTAAAGTCAACTCAACCATTTCTTGGAAATGGTTCTGATCAAGCTCAGACGGATATCGTGAATCTGCTCAATAATGGGAATACTAAAGAGCTGGCAGAGCGGGTTGTTCAATCGAATGGTTTCACGGATGACCAATTGCAAGCTATCAACCGAGCGCTGGATATTCTGACTAAACAACATCAGCAACAGCTGCAAAGTAAAAGTAATGTAGCTCAAGACTACTACAATGCACTGGCTTCCTTGAATTCAGGCTTGGCTCAAGATGAATCAGTCCAACCCGATGAAGAGAGATTTTTGACTTTTGGTCCTTTCCCCCAAGTCTTACCCGGCTTTTCCTGGAGCAAAGTTTTTTCCAGCCCTAAATCAAATCCTGAGTATGTAGAACTGATCCGCCGTGTTCAGAAAGAGATGAGGGATGTACTCTTTGCCCATGTAGACTTTTCAGTCTGTGAGAGTGCGCTGGATTTTGGCTGTGGCTATGGTTCAGATCTAATATCTTTGGCAAAAAAGTATCCCCATTTGAGACTACATGGCTATACCATCTCCAAGCAGCAAGCCCAGGTGGGAGCTGAGAAGGTACAAGCTCATCAGTTGCAACAGAAAGTTCAGATCTTCAACCGAGACAGTGCCACTGATCAGTATCCCGATAACTATGATTTAGTCTTTGGTTTTGAAGTAGCCCACCATGTCTTCAATAAAAAAGCCTTATTTAGTAATATTGGTCTCCATCTGAATGAGCAAGGTTATCTAGTATTGGCAGATTTTATTTCTAATGCAGAGTTTGCCATCCAACACCATGAGAGCTCATCATTCTTCATCACCAAAGACGAATGGGTAGAACACCTATCGTCAAATCAACTACAGGTGATCGAATGTATTGATACTAGTTATGAGATAGCAAATTTTCTCGATGACGCCAACTTTGAGGAGAATCTGGAGGCCATTTATCAAAGCAATCGAAATGAGAATATACTAGCAGCGTTTCAATCCTATAACCAGCTAGGGGGTCTACTGCGAAAGGGATTAGCGAGCTATATCCTCCTGACAACTAAGAAGCAAAGCCAGTTGTCAGAAGACGAGTTAAGGCAGTGGAACCGTAGTCAGTTGCAAAAGTTGGTGCCCTATTCCCTGCGTTCACCCCAACACTGGCTGTATGAACTAGCCTGGAAGCCTCTACCTTCTGTGCCAGAATTCTCTACCCCTGAATCAGACACAGGTCAGTGGCTAATTTTTGCTGACCAGAAGGGAGTAGGTGAGGAGTTAGCTACTGAGCTAGAGCAACAGGGGAAGACCAGCATTCTCGTCTATCGGGGGGAAGCTTGTGAACAGATAAGTGTGAAGCAGTGGCGGCTCCGGTTGAGAGAGCCAGCTGATTACCTGCAGGTGTCTCAGACATTGGCGGATGGCCAAACCTGGGAAGGAGTAGTGCATCTATGGAGTCTGGATAGTAAGGAGCCAGTTGAGCTGACAGTGTCCAGCCTACAAGAATGCCAACAGCTAGGATGTGGCAGTGTATTGCATTTAGTACAAGCTCTGAATCAACTTGCAGAAAGTCACTCTAGTCCTGGTCTTTGGCTGATTACACAAGGCTCTCAGGCTGTGGAGAAGCAAAGCAACCTTGTGCAGGTGCAACAATCACCGCTCTGGGGACTGGGTCGAGTAATTACTCTGGAGTATCCTCAGCTGAATTGCCGATTGCTTGACCTGGATCTTAATGAGGGGGTGATCAGTAATACTCAGGTCTTGGTCAAGGAAATGCTAAGGCCGGATGGCGAGAACCAACTTGCTTACCGCCAAGCTCAACGCTACGGAGCCAGGCTGAAGCGGTTTTGGGATCCAACAGGTGAGGATACTCTACCTGTGAAAGAGACAGGAAGCTACCTGATTACTGGTGGACTGGGGGCACTGGGACTAGAAGTGGCTCAATGGTTGGTAGAGAAAGGAGCTCAACATTTGGTACTCACTTCACGACGAAAGCCTAATCAGGAAGCCCAAAGAGTGTTAGACCAGATGCACCACTTGGGGGTAAATATCAAGGTAGTCCAAGCAGATGTTGCTCGGAGTGACGATGTGGCAAGACTCCTAGTAGAGACTCAGGAATCCATGCGGTCACTCAGGGGAATCATTCATGCAGCAGGGGTACTGGATGATGGAGTGCTCATCGAGCAAAGTTGGGAGCGATTTGAGAAAGTTATGCTTCCCAAGGTAGCAGGCAGTTGGAATCTACACCAGCTTTCAAAGCACTTACCCCTGGATTTCTTTGTGTGCTTTTCATCCGTTGCATCACTGCTGGGTTCACCAGGTCAAGGAAACTATGCTGCTGCCAATGCTTTCATGGATGGTCTAGTTTATCATCGTCGTGCCATGGGTTTACCAGGTTTGAGTATCAACTGGGGACCGTGGAGTACAGCAGGGATGGCAGTCAACTTGGATAGTCGTTATCAAAATCGAATGGTGGCTATGGGAATCAGTCATCTGACTTCAGAACAGGGATTGGAGATTCTAGGACAACTGCTAGAACAATCTTTACCACAGGTAGGAGTTTTACCAGTGGAATGGTCAGTGTTCCAGGAGCAATTTAGTTTTGGTAATCAAATGCCATTGCTTTCGGAATTATTGATAACAGAAAGCGAATCCACAAAGACAAAGGAGCCTGAGCTTTTAGAAAGATTAGAATCTGCTTCTGAGTGCGATCGCCAAAACATTTTAATAACTCACATTCAAACTGAAGTTGCTCAGGTATTAGGGCTCGATTCATCTGACTTACTAGATCCAGATAGGGGTTTTGTTGACATGGGTATGGACTCACTGATGGCACTGGAACTAAAAAACCGACTCCAAAACAATCTTGGAATTCCCCTTGCCGCAACATTAGCAATTGAGTATTCAACCATTCAAACACTATCCAAGTATTTAGCTGAGGAAGTAATGGGATGGAGGTTACCTGAGAAGAATGATATGAACTTACCCAAAATTGAAAAAGAACAAGGGAATGCTTTGTCAGAAGTAAAACAAATTGCTGAAGACGATGTCGAATCCTTAATTGCCAAGGAAGTTGAAGAACTAAAAACGCTATTAGGAGGTAGTCACTAATGAACCAGGTATCCCACCAAGAAGAACAACTCTCTTCATCTAAACAGGTACTTTTAGCACTGAAGGAAGCAAGAGCTAGATTAGAGACACTTGAGCGTTCAAAGAGCGAACCAATTGCCATAATTGGTATGGGCTGCCGATTTCCTGGAGGAGCAAATGACCCAGAGACATTCTGGCGACTTTTGCGTGATGGTACGGATGCGATTAGGCCGATTCCTTGCTCGCGGTGGGACATTGATGCTTATTACGACCCCAATCCCGATACGACCGGGAAAATGTACATCCGTCAGGCTGGATTATTATCCCAGGTAGACCAATTCTCACCTCAGTTTTTTGGCATTTCCCCTAGAGAAGCCATTAGCCTTGACCCCCAGCAACGTTTAATGTTAGAGGTGAGCTGGGAAGCTCTAGAGAGAGCAGGACAAGCACCGAATGAATTAAAGGATAGTCAAACAGGTGTTTTTCTGGGCATTGGTCAAAATGATTATGCAGAATTTCAGCTAAGCTCTGGTGAGATCGAGCGCATTAACCCCTATGATGGAACGGGAAACGCCTTGTGCTTTGCTTCTGGTCGATTATCATACTTTTTAGGTTTGCAAGGCCCTTGTTTATCTCTAGATACCGCTTGTTCCTCTTCTTTGGTAGCACTACATTTGGCTTGTCAAAGCCTGCGTGCAGGTGAGTGTAATCTAGCCCTAGCGGGTGGGATACAACTAATTCTTTCCCCTGTGATGACTACAGCTTTATGCCAGATGAAAGCTCTATCACCGGATGGTCGTTGTAAGACCTTTGATGCAGCCGCTGATGGTTACGGAAGAGGCGAGGGATGCGGGGTTATAGTCCTCAAGCGTCTCTCAGATGCCATCACTGATGGCGATCAGATTTTGGCAACGATTCGAGGCTCTGCCGTGAATCATGATGGACCAAGTAGTGGTCTGACGGTTCCGAACAAACTGGCACAGGAAAAACTAATTCAGCAGACCCTAGAAGTAGCTAAGGTAGATCCATCTCAGGTGAGTTATGTGGAGGCACATGGTACAGGAACTTCCTTGGGAGATCCCATAGAAGTCAGAGCCTTAGCTGCTGTTTTTGGACTTGGGCGTTCTTCAGAAAATCCTTTAACAATTGGTTCGGTAAAAACCAATATTGGTCACCTAGAAACAGCATCAGGTATTGCTGGTTTGATCAAGGTGGTCTTACAACTGCAACACCAAGAAATTGCCCCCCATTTACACTTCAAACAGCCCAATCCCTATATAAACTGGGCAGAACTTCCAGTGGTAGTGCCAACCCAACCGATTCAGTGGTCATCTGGTTCAAAGGGACGACTAGCAGGGGTGAGTTCCTTTGGTATGAGTGGCACTAATGCCCATGTAATTCTGGAGGAAGCACCAAAACAATTCAAAATTCAAGGGATAAATGAGCGTCCGTGCCATATATTAACTTTGTCTGCTAAGTGCTCCAAAGCGCTGCAAGAGCTAGCACAAAGGTATCAAGAATTTTTAGGAAATAATTCCACAGATAAGATTGGAGATATCTGTTTCACTGCTAATACCGGGCGTAAGCATTTTAACCACCGCCTAGGTGTAGTTGCAAAGTCGGTAGCTGAATTAAGTGAAAAACTTGCTGGTTTTAGTGATTCACAGGAAGTGGCAGGAGTATACCTTCGACAACTGCCAACCACTACAACTCAGCCGAAAATAGCATTTTTATTCACCGGTCAAGGTTCACAGATAGTGAATATGGGACGGCAACTCTATGAACAAGAGTCGGTCTTCCGCAAAACCCTTGAGCAATGTGATCGCATTCTACGTGCCTATCAACAGAAGCCTCTGCTGAGTGTCTTGTACCCAGAACCAGGGGAAACTTCACCAATAGATGAAACTGCCTATACTCAACCAGGTCTATTTGCGATCGAATATGCGCTGTTTCAGTTATGGAAATCCTGGGGCATTGAACCCGATGTGGTGATGGGTCACAGTGTGGGTGAATATGTGGCCGCCTGTGTAGCAGGAGTATTTAGTTTAGAAGATGGCCTAAAACTGATTGCCCATCGGGGACGTTTAATGCAGCAGCTACCTTCATTAGGTGAAATGGTAGCGGTGATGGCATCAAAAGAGAAAGTCAATCAACTAATTGCCCCATACACAGAACAAGTGGCAATAGCCGCCATCAACGGACCAGAAAACATCGTAATTTCTGGTGCAGCAGAAGCGATTAAGACACTCACAGACAGCTTAGTAGCACAAGGAATTAAGACCAAACAGCTACAAGTATCCCACGCCTTCCATTCACCCTTGATGGAGCCGATGTTGGCAGAGTTTGAAGCAGTAGCTAGTCAAATCACCTACAATCAACCTCGGATTCCCCTGATCTCAAATGTGACAGGAGCTAGAGCTTCCGAGAGTATTGCCACAGGCAGCTACTGGGTAAATCATGTCCGCCAACCTGTGGCGTTTGCCCAAAGTATGGAGACCTTGCACCAACTTGGTTATGACGTCTTCCTAGAAATTGGATCGAAACCAATTTTATTAGGCATGGCAACGCAGTGTTTGCCAGAGGGTGTCGGAGTATGGTTGCCTTCTCTGCGTCCTGGTCAAGAAGACTGGCAGCAAATGCTACAAAGTTTAGCTCAGTTATATGTGCGGGGAGTTAAAGTTGATTGGTTAGGGTTTGATAACTATTATTCACGTAGTAAGGTGGTATTGCCCACTTATCCCTGGCAACGGCAACGGTATTGGATAGAGACTTCCCAGGGATATTATAACCGACTGAACCAACAGATGTACCCACTGTTGGGAAGTAAGGTAGAATTGGCAGCCACTGGTCAGACAATTTACCACCAGCACATAAACCTAAGCAACTGTCCCTGGATTGGAGACCACCGAGTCTACGACACTGCTGTAATTCCCGGTGTCAGCTACATCGCCATGACATTTGCAGCAGTGGGCACACCGGCAGCAGTGGAGGAGGTTAACTTTATACAACCCCTAATTCTGGCCACACCTAATGCTACCCGTGAAACACAACTTTTGATTCATCCTGCTGATAGTAATCAGACTAAGCAAAAGGTGGAAGTTTTTAGTAGAGATGCCACTGAGGGAGGCCAATGGCAACAGCACGCTGAAATTACCCTGTTAAATACCCCACCCTCAATACCCGCCTTAAAAGTAGACATAAAATCTCTGCGTCAACAGTTGAGACCCATTGACGCTGATGTACTGAAGGATATTTATGCTAAAGTGTCTTTGGTTTACGGTCCGATGCTAGAGGCAGTCCGTCAGGCTTGGATAGGAGAAGGAATTTCCCTGTTGGAAATTGAAGTACCAGAAGCTCTGGAATCCCAGCTGGCTGGGGAACCAATCCATCCAGTCCTCCTTGATGCGTGTCCCCGCCTATTTCCTGAAACTTTAGACCCTCTTCTTGATGAAGCAGGAGTATTTTGGGCTCCATGGAAGGTGCAGGGAATGACCCTGAGCCGCACAGCGCCGCGCCGCTTCTATGCCTACGTTAATCAACCCACTCGCATCAACGAACAATTGCAGACCCGTGCTTATGATATCCATCTGCTCGATGAGATGGCTCAAGCCTTTGGACGCATTGATGGTTTTACTCTTCGGCGCGCTCCCCGCGAAGCATTTTTGATAAGTTTGCAGGTAGATCATGGTGATTGGTTATATCAAATCCATTGGCAACCACAATCAACTTCACTTGACAACCAATCAATTGACTTAACAAAACCCGGTAGTTGGCTGCTGTTTTGCCCACCCACAGGTATAGGCAAACATCTGGCAGAATCCTTAAAACAACAAGGTCACCACTGTATCCTAGTTACCCCAGGAGAAAACTACCAGCAATTAGAATCCCAACATTATCAAATCAACCCAACCCAGGGAAGTGAATTTCCGCGCCTATTGCAAGAAAGCTTAGAGCAGCAGCCCCCATTACAAGGCGTTGTCCACCTGTGGAGTTTACAAGAAACACTAGCACCACTGAAATCTACACAGGAGTTGCAAAAGTCCCAAGAATTAGGTTGTGGCAGTGTACTTCATTTAGTACAAGCCATAGTAAAAAATCAAGATGTAAAAAGTCCGACCTTGTGGCTAGTAACCCAAGGCTCCCAATCAGTGGCTAACCAGTCCCTTCCTATACAATTCCAACAAGCACCTTTATGGGGGTTAGGTCGAGTAATTGCCCAAGAACATAGGGAATTACAATGCCGATGTTTAGACTTAGACCCTACTGTGGAAGAAAACCAAGCAGTAGCAGCTTTGTTGCAGGAACTATTGTGTCCTGGTGATGAAAACCAAATTGCTTACCGTCAACAGGTACGTTATGTGGCCAGGTTAGAGCGGCAGCAAAAAGCTCTAACATCAAAACAGGTGGTAGTATCAATGTCAGAAGCTGCTAATAACCAAGTTTCTATCCAATCTGAATTCAGTTATCTAATTACTGGAGGATTGGGGGCTTTGGGGTTACACTCAGCCCGTTGGATGGTGGAACAAGGAGCAAGACATTTAGTACTCACCGGACGTAAGCAGCCATCAGTTTTTGCTCAACAAACTATTCAAGAATTGCAAGAGGCGGGAGCACAAGTATTAGTCCTGTGTGGGGATATCTCCGAAGAAGAAGATGTTACTAAAATTCTAGAGGAAATCAAAGTATCTTTACCGACCTTACGAGGTGTAATTCATGCAGCGGGGGTATTGGATGACGGTTTGCTGTCAAACATGAGTTGGGAACAATTTACACGGGTGATGGCACCGAAAGTACAAGGGGCTTGGCATTTACACTCCTTAACTCAGAATTTGCCTTTAGACTTTTTTGTTTGTTTCTCTTCCATTGCTTCATTACTGGGTTCACCAGCTCAAGGAAACTATGCCGCAGCCAATGCTTTTATGGATGCTTTAGCCCATTATCGACAGGGGATCGGTTTACCAGGGTTGAGCATCAACTGGGGACCGTGGGCAGAAGCAGGCATGGCAGGGCGTCTGGATCATCAAAACCAAAAACGGATCACAGCTCAGGGGATTAGCCCCATCGCCCCAGATCAGGGATTACTGGTCTTGGGAGGGCTGTTAACTCAGCCAGCAACACAGGTATCTGTTTTTCCAGTCAATTGGTTCCAATTCTTGCTGCAGTTTCGGGGTAATAAGATTCCAACCTTTCTTTCTGAAATCGCCATTCAGGTGGAGTTATCAGAGAAAATGGCTTCCGAGCAGAGTGAATTATTGGACAAGTTGAGGCAAGTTAATCAACAGCAGCGTATCAACCTCCTAATCGCTTATCTAACCGATGTGGTGGCAAAGGTTCTGCATCTGAACAACAATAATCTGCCCGATCCGAAGAAGGGCTTCTTTGATATGGGAATGGACTCCCTCATGGCAGTTGAGTTTGGGAATCGTTTGCAGTCAGATTTAAGGATTTTTATCTCTTCCACAACAGTCTTTGAGTATTCAAACCTTAAGGAACTTGCTGTTTACTTAGATGAAGTTATTCCTGGGGATATTGAAGAAGAAAAATCGGAGTCTACGTCTACTAAACAGGAGGATAACCCAGAAAATATTGCTTTGGAACAAGTTATTCAGCTCTCTGATAATGAGCTTACTACCTCGATTGAAGAGGAACTTGCCCAATTAGAAACTTCTTTAAAGGAAAATTGGTGATGAGCAACGATTCTCTTGGCAATGGAAGTCAACTATCAACACAGCAACGCCTTTTAATTGCACTTCAGCAAGCAAACGCTAAACTTGGTGCAGTCAAAAGAGCCCAAACTGAGCCGATTGCCATCATTGGAATGGGCTGTCATCTCCCTGGAGGAGTCGATAACCCAGAATCTTACTGGCACTTACTACATGAAGGAATAGATGCCATTACCGAGGTTCCTTCTGCAAGATGGAATCTTGATGAATACTACGATCCCAATCCTGAAGCCCCAGGAAAAATGTACACCCGTTGTGGTGGCTTTCTACAACAACCTGTTGATCAATTCGACTCACAATTTTTTGGTATTTCTCCCCGCGAGGCTGTGAAATTAGACCCCCAGCAGCGACTACTACTTGAGGTGGTCTGGGAAGCCATTGAAAATGCTGGGTTATCAGCAGATGAGCTCAGAGGCACTCAAACTGGAGTATTTGTCGGTTTGAGTACCCATGACTATGAATATAAGGCTTTCGGAGCCAACCCTAGTAGCATTGATGCTTACAGCGGATTAGGCAATGCTCAAAGTATTGCTGTTGGTAGGATATCCTACATTCTCGGCTTACTTGGACCAACTTTTCAATTGGATACAGCCTGCTCCTCATCTTTAGTAGCTTTGCATTTAGCCTGCCAGAGCCTACGATCCAAAGAGTCTAATTTGGCTTTAGTGGGAGGGGTAAACTTGATGCTTTCCCCTGTTCCAACCATCTTTTTCTGCAAAACTCACGCCTTATCAGCTGATGGTCGGTGTAAAACTTTTGATGCAGCTGCGGATGGTTATGCGCGAGGGGAAGGGTGCGGGATAGTAGTCCTCAAGCGTCTTAGTGATGCTATTGCAGATCGGGACAATATCTTAGCACTGATCAGGGGTTCAGCAATCAACCATGACGGAGCTAGTAGTGGGTTAACTGTGCCCAACAAGCGAGCTCAGCAATTATTGATTCACCAAGCCTTAGATAATGCCAAGGTAGACCCAAAAGACGTAAGCTACATCGAAGCCCATGGTACTGGCACTTCTCTAGGAGACCCGATTGAATTGGGGGCAATCGGGGCAGTATTCGGCGCAAGTCACTCCAAAGAAAACCCCCTGATCGTTGGTTCACTCAAGACCAACATCGGTCACCTAGAAGCTGCTGCAGGCATTGCTGGTTTGATGAAGGTGGTCTTGCAACTGCAACACCAAAAAATAGCCCCCCATCTGCATTTCAAACAGCCCAACCCCTATATCAATTGGAAGGAACTGCCAGTGGAAGTACTAACCCAATCCATTTCCTGGCAAAGTAATTCCAAAGGACGGATTGCAGGGGTCAGTTCCTTTGGTTTTAGTGGTACCAACGCCCATGTGGTGTTGGAAGAAGCACCAACTCAAGTCAAAAGTGAAGACTTCAGGGAGCGTCCATGTCATCTTCTGACTCTATCAGCTAAGAGTGAAGAGGCGCTCACAGAATTAGCAACTCGCTATCAGAAACATCTAACAGTCCATCAAGAATTAGCTCTAGGAAATATTTGCTTTAGTGCTAATACAGGGCGTATGCATTTTAACCACCGCCTAAGTGTAGTGGCCTCCTCCGTAGCTGAATTAAGTGAAAAACTTGCTGGTTTTAGTGATTCACAGGAAGTGGCAGGAGTATACCTTCGACAACTGCCAACCACTACAGCTCAGCCCAAAATCGCATTTTTATTCACCGGTCAAGGTTCACAGATAGTGAATATGGGACGGCAACTCTATGAACAACAGCCGGTCTTCCGCAAAACCCTTTCCCAATGTGATCGGATTCTAGGTGCCTATCAACAGAAGCCTCTACTGAGTGTCTTGTACCCAGAACCAGGGGAAACCTCACCAATAGATGAAACTGCCTATACTCAACCCGCTCTATTTGCCATCGAATATGCGCTCTTTCAGTTGTGGAAATCTTGGGGCATAAAACCCGATGTGGTCATGGGTCACAGTGTGGGTGAATATGTGGCCGCTTGTGTAGCAGGAGTATTTAGTTTAGAAGATGGCCTAAAACTGATTGCCCATCGGGGACGTTTAATGCAGCAGCTACCTTCATTAGGTGAAATGGTAGCGGTGATGGCATCAAAAGAGAAAGTCAATCAACTGATTGCCCCATACACAGAAGAAGTGGCAGTAGCTGCCATCAACGGACCTGTTAGCACTGTAATTTCTGGTGCAGCAGAAGCGATTAAGACAGTTACCGACAGCTTAGAAGCAGAAGGAATCAAGACCAAACAGCTACAAGTATCCCATGCCTTCCATTCACCCTTGATGGAACCGATGTTGGCAGAGTTTGAAGCAGTAGCTAGTCAAATCACCTATAATCAACCCCAGATTCCCCTGATCTCAAATGTCACAGGAGCTAGAGCTGATCAGAGTATTGCCACAGGCAGCTACTGGGTAAATCATGTCCGCCAACCTGTGGCGTTTGCCCAAAGTATGGAGACCTTGCACCAACTTGGTTATGACGTCTTCCTAGAAATTGGATCGAAACCAATTTTGTTAGGCATGGCAACGCAGTGTTTGCCAGAAGGAGCAGGAGTTTGGTTGCCTTCTCTGCGTCCTGGTCAAGAAGACTGGCAGCAAATGCTACAAAGTTTGGCTCAATTATATGTGCGGGGAGTCAAAGTTGATTGGTTAGGGTTTGATCAAGATTATTCACGTAGTAAGGTGGTATTGCCCACTTATCCTTGGCAACGTCAGCGGTATTGGATAGAGACAGATAATAGCCTGATACATAAAAAGCAATTTTTATCAAATCCTGATAATCTTCACCCCCTACTCGGTCAAAGATTGCATTTAGCCGGCTTAGAGCAGCAAATTCGTTTTGAGTGCCTTCTGAGCCCATTCCAACCAAATTACCTAAAACACCATTGTATTTTTTCTGTTCCTGTCTTCCCAGCAGCCGCTTACCTGGAAATAGCTTTAGCTGCAGGTAATACTTTATTTAACTGTGAAAATTTAATCCTAGAAGATGTTGTTATTCAACAAGCGCTGATTCTGCCAGAAGATGAAATCCAAACTATTCAGGTAATCTTAACTCCACAAGAAGCACAAACCTATAGTTTCCAGATTTTCAGTCTGGATGTGGAGTCATCTAAGTCAGAACCGAGATGGACTCTACATGTTCAAGGAAAATTACTGGCAGGGGATAAAGACGCACAACCAGAAACAACGGACTTAAAAACCCTTAAAGACGAATATAATCAACAGATATCAGTTCAAGACTTCTACAAAGAGCATCAAGACAGAGGCCTTGATCTCGGTTATTGTTTCCAAGCCGTTCAACAACTGTGGCGCAGGGAAGGGAAAGCCCTAGGTCAAATTCAGTTGCCAGAAACCTTAGTAAAAGAAGCAACGTTCTACCAACTGCACCCTGTGCTTTTAGATGCTAGCTTCCAGGTTTTCGGTGCTACCTTGGATGAAACTGAAAATCAGGATACTTACTTGCCAGTACAGATAAAACGTCTACAACTTCATCGTCGGATAATTAACAATCTGTGGACTGAAGTAGAGATAAATGCCACAACAGCTAGTAGACAAACCTTAACTGGTGAAGTTTGTCTCTTGGATGAACAGGGAGTAGTAGTAGCTGTTGTGGAAGGGTTAACGGTATTACGTACTTCTCGCCAAGCTTTACTACGTACTCAAGAGCGAGATCTAAAGAATTGGTTATATCAAATCCATTGGCAACCACAATCAACTTCACTTGACAACCAATCAATTGACTTAACAAAACCCGGTAGTTGGCTACTGTTTTGCCCACCCACAGGTATAGGCAAACATCTAGCGGAATCCTTAAAACAACAAGGTCACCACTGTATCCTAGTTACCCCAGGAGAAAACTACCAGCAATTAGAATCCCAACATTATCAAATCAACCCAACCCAGGGAAGTGAATTTCCGCGCCTATTGCAAGAAAGCTTAGAGCAGCAGCCCCCATTACAAGGCGTTGTCCACCTGTGGAGTTTACAAGAAACACTAGCACCACTGAAATCTACACAGGAGTTGCAAAAGTCCCAAGAATTAGGTTGTGGCAGTGTACTTCATTTAGTACAAGCCATAGTAAAAAATCAAGATGTAAAAAGTCCGACCTTGTGGCTAGTAACCCAAGGCTCCCAATCAGTGGCTAACCAGTCCCTTCCTATACAATTCCAACAAGCACCTTTATGGGGGTTAGGTCGAGTAATTGCCCAAGAACATAGGGAATTACAATGCCGATGTTTAGACTTAGACCCTACTGTGGAAGAAAACCAAGCAGTAGCAGCTTTGTTGCAGGAACTATTGTGTCCTGGTGATGAAAACCAAATTGCTTACCGTCAACAGGTACGTTATGTGGCCAGGTTAGAGCGGCAGCAAAAAGCTCTAACATCAAAACAGGTGGTAGTATCAATGTCAGAAGCTGCTAATAACCAAGTTTCTATCCAATCTGAATTCAGTTATCTAATTACTGGAGGATTGGGGGCTTTGGGGTTACACTCAGCCCGTTGGATGGTGGAACAAGGAGCAAGACATTTAGTACTCACCGGACGTAAGCAGCCATCAGTTTTTGCTCAACAAACTATTCAAGAATTGCAAGAGGCGGGAGCACAAGTATTAGTCCTGTGTGGGGATATCTCCGAAGAAGAAGATGTTACTAAAATTCTAGAGGAAATCAAAGTATCTTTACCGACCTTACGAGGTGTAATTCATGCAGCGGGGGTATTGGATGACGGTTTGCTGTCAAACATGAGTTGGGAACAATTTACACGGGTGATGGCACCGAAAGTACAAGGGGCTTGGCATTTACACTCCTTAACTCAGAATTTGCCTTTAGACTTTTTTGTTTGTTTCTCTTCCATTGCTTCATTACTGGGTTCACCAGCTCAAGGAAACTATGCCGCAGCCAATGCTTTTATGGATGCTTTAGCCCATTATCGACAGGGGATCGGTTTACCGGGGTTGAGTATCAACTGGGGACCTTGGGCTGATGGGGGAATGGCAAGTCGCTTGGAAAGTCAACACCTCAGCAGAATGCGAGCTCAGGGAATTACACCTATAACTCCAGATCAAGGATTACAGGCTTTGGCTAAGTTGTTGGGGCAAAAGACTACCCAGGTCGGGGTGTTGCCCATTAATTGGTCTCAATTTTTGGAGCAACTGTCTGGAGGGATAAAAATGCCTTTATTGGAGGCATTTTCTTTAGCCGAGACCACACAAGCAAAGGATTATAAGCTTTTAGAACGATTAGAAGCGTCTTCTCCAACGAAAAGAGAAAAACTTTTGATAACTCACCTTCAATCTGAAGTTGCTCAGGTACTGGGGATGACAGCTTTCCAAATTGATGTGCAACAGCCTCTTAACACCATGGGACTTGATTCCCTGATGGCTGTGGAATTGCGGAATCGTGTTCAAAGTGACTTGGGAGTGGATGTACCCATAGTCAAATTTATAGAAGATATCAGTATCGTTGGTTTAGCGACTGAAGTGAATGGGCAACTGATCCAAATTGATAGAGTACAAGGACTTGAGCAAGATGAGGACGATCAAAACAAAACTGAAATCTTACAGCTACTGCGCGTACGCCCAGATATTTTGAATGTCTCTCAACTTTCCTACGGTCAAAAAGCACTTTGGTTTTTGTGGCAATTAGCACCATTAAGTCATGCTTATAACCGATCATTCCCTGCTCGTATTTGCTCAGTAGTAGATATTACAGCAATGGAAAAGGTATTCAGGGTGCTAAGGTCACGCCATCCGATCTTGCGTACTACTTTTCCTAAACTTGGAGCTGAACCAATCCAACAGGTGCATGACAATCAAGAATTAGATTTCTTGCTTCTTGATGCTTCTAGTTGGAGTGAAGATGAACTTAAAACGAAAGTGGTTGAGGCTCATCAACTTCCCTTTGACCTGGAACGAGGACCAGTTATGCGAGTTAGATGGTTTACTCGTTCTAACTTTGAGCATATCCTGTTGCTGACCATACATCACATTGCTTGCGATGGCTGGTCAATAGATCTGCTGATACAGGAATTACCGCAACTCTACCAGGCACAAAAGGCTGGTGTTGAGCCATCCCTTCCTCCTCTGAAGCATTCCTACCAAGATTATGTTCGTTGGCAGAGGGATCTTTTGGAGGGAACTGAAGGAGAAAGACTCTGGAACTACTGGCAGCAACAACTGGCAGGGGAGTTGCCTGCACTGAATTTGCCTACGGATCGATTGCGTAAGCCTATACAAACCTATAATGGTGCTTCCCATCACTTCAAGTTATCTGACAAGCTTACTAAGCAACTCAAGGAGCTAGCTCAAAGCTCGGGAGCAACATTGTACACGATACTCTTAGCTGCTTTTCAGGTGCTTTTGTATCGTTACACAGGTCAGGAGGATATTCTAGTCGGTTCTCCCACCTCAGGTAGAACTCAATCTGAGTTTGCTGGGATCATGGGCTACTTTGTGGACCCAGTTGTGATGCGGGCAAATTTATCTGAGAATCTTTGTTTTAAGGAGTTTCTTACCCAAGTTCGTCAAACAGTACTCGAAGCACTCACTCATCAAGATTACCCATTTGCTCTACTGGTAGAAAAGTTACAGCCACACCGCGACCCCAGTCGTTCGCCCATTTTTCAGGTTTCTTTTGCTCTACAACAGTTACAAAAATCTCTTGATATACAGAATATGTTTGTAAATGAAATAGAAAAGGATGTTGATTGGGCAGGCTTGAAGTTAAGACCTTTTGAAATACCTCAACAGGAAGGTCAGTTTGATTTGACTCTAGAAATGGTGGAGGGTAGTTCATCGGTTCAAGGGACTTTTAAGTACAACACAGACTTATTTGATGGGTCAACCATTAAACGGATGGCCACTCATTTCCAGAACTTGTTGTCAGCAATTGTGAACAATCCCCAACAGATAGTCTCAGAGTTACCTTTGTTGAGTGCAGAAGAACGTCATCAATTGTTGGTGGAGTGGAATGATACTGCCAGTGACTATCCCAAAGAGAAATGTCTTCATCAGTTATTCTCCGAGCAGGTAGAGAAAACCCCAGATGCTGTGGCGGTGCTGTTTAACCAGGAGCAGTTGACATATCAGCAATTAAATCAAAGGGCGAACCAATTAGCACATCACCTACAAAACTTAGGAGTAGGACCAGAAGTATTGGTGGGTATTTGTGTGGAACGTTCTCTAAAGATGGTGGTAGGAATGTTAGGGATATTGAAGGCTGGTAGTGCTTATGTACCCCTGGATCCTAATTATCCTCAGGAACGACTGAGTTATATGTTGGCGGATTCGGGTGTTGAGGTGTTGTTGACTCAACAGTCGTTACTAGAATCTTTGCCATCACATACAGCACAGATGGTTTGTTTGGATAGTGATTGGGGTGCCATAGAGCAATATAGTGGACAGAATCTTGATGTCGGGGTAACTTCAGATAATTTGGCTTATGTGATTTATACCTCTGGTTCTACCGGTAAACCTAAGGGAACAATGATTCTCCATAGTGGTGTGGGGAATTATTTAAGCTGGTGTACAAAAGCTTATAATGTTGCCGATTCAGAAGGCTCTACTGTTAATTCTTCTATTGGCTTCGATGCCACTATTACCAGTTTATTTTCTCCTTTTTTGGTAGGACGTAAGGTAGTTCTTTTACCAGAGGAAGGAGAAATTGAAGCCCTTAAAGCCGCCTTGTGTTCTGGGACTAAGTTTAGCCTGGTTAAAATCACTCCGGCTCATTTAGAAATCCTCAGCTATTTATTGGCTCATGAGCAAGTCAAAATTGATAATAAAGCCTTTATAATTGGTGGGGAAGCTTTGTCAGCAAACCACATTAAATTCTGGCAAAAATACGCTCCTCAGATTAGATTAATTAACGAATACGGTCCCACAGAAACTGTTGTAGGATGCTGCATTTATGAAGTTGGAGGAAAAACCTTTTCTGGAGGTAATATTCCCATCGGTCGCCCCATAAGTAACACCAAAATTTATATCTTAGACTCACACCTGGAACCAGTGGCCATAGGAGTGCCTGGAGAATTATACATCGGAGGTGATGGACTAGCCAGAGGATACCTCAACCGCCCAGAACTAACATCGGAAAAATTCATCCCAAATCCCTTCTGTAATTCCAAATCACAACGACTCTACAAAACCGGAGACCTGGCGAGATACCTACGAGACGGTAACATCGAATTTCTCGGACGTATCGATAACCAAGTCAAAATTCGAGGCTTCCGTATCGAACTAGGGGAAATCGAAGCAGTCCTGTCCACCCACCCCCAAATCCAACAAACAGTAGTTATTGCCCGAGAAGATATTCCTGGTAACAAACGCTTAGTCGCCTACTATATCAGTGAGGAAGAATCACTAACTACCAACCAAGTCAGAGAATTCCTTAAACAAAAACTACCAGACTACATGGTGCCCAGTGCCTTCGTTACTTTAGACACCCTGCCCTTAACACCAAATGGCAAAGTAGACCGCAAATCCCTACCTGCACCTGATGGAGTTTTCACATCGGTTGAGGAATATGTAGCGCCACGTACCCCAAACGAAGAAATAATCGCCAACATCTTCGCGAAGGTTCTAGGAGTGCAAGATGTTGGAATACATGACAACTTCTTTGAATTAGGAGGACATTCTCTACTGGCTGTCCGTTTAATGTCCCAGATTAAACAACAATTCCAAATCAATTTACCTTTAGCAACCCTTTTCCAAAGTCCCACCATTGAACAACTAGCGAGCCTTCTGGGTTCTTCAGTAAATACACAAAACCCCATCTTAGTGGGCATTAAAACCAGTGGAAACCAACCTCCATTATTCTGTATTCACCCGCTTGGTGGCAATCTCCTGTGTTATGCAGAGTTAGCTCGTCATTTAGATCAAGATTATCCAGTATATGGTTTACAATCTCTAGGTTTAGATGGGCAACAGCAACCCTTAACTTCTGTTGAGGAGATGGCATCCCATTATATTCAAGCAATACAGCAAATTCAACCCCAAGGTTCCTATCATCTCATCGGCTGGTCTTTTGGAGGTGTAATTGCCTATGAGATGGCACAACAATTACAGACTAAAAATACTTCAGTGGCTCTTCTAACTTTAATAGACAGTTATGTACCCACTTTAATTCGGAAACCTTCAGAAATAGATCAAGCCATGATAGTAAATCTATTCATTGGCTGGTGGTCTATGGGAGGTGTAATTGCCTATGAAATGGCACAACAATTACAGGCTAAAAATGAGCCAGTGGCTCTTCTAACGTTAATAGACAGTTATGCACCTACTGTAATTCAGATGCCTTCAGAAATAGATCAAGCCATGATAGTAAATCTATTGGCTCAAGATTTGGGAGGTCTCTATGGTCAAGAGTTAGATATATCCCATGAAACACTTAGACAACTTGAACCAGACGAACAAGTTTTGCATCTATTTGAGCAAGGCAAACAGCAAGGGATATTGCCATCAGACCTAGAAATAGAGCAAATGCGTTCTTTATGGAAAGTTTTGAAAGCAAATATTACGGCATATTATCATTATAAACCAAAAGCTTATCCAGGTTCACTTCTCCTTATAAATGCTAGTCAAACTTCCCCAGGAGTAATTGAAGACCCAACCCACGGCTGGGGTTCTCTAGTTAATGGTGACATCCAAACTCACACTATTACTGGAGACCATTACACCATTATCAAAGCCCCCCAAGTTGAGGCTCTGACTACAGAATTGAACAAGTATCTATTGAACAACTAGCACGTCTTGGCCGCACTGGCTCCCCTGTTCGGAAGCTGCATCGCTAAATACTTAAGCAGATTTTGCCAATAAAGGTTCTACCGTCTCGGATGATTCACCCACCTGCTCTAAAATCTCAATCAATTCCCGTTCAAAGGTCACCAAAGCACGATTGGTTTTGCCACCAATATAAAAGCGATCGCCTTTTTGTAATGCCCAAATCTGAGAGTGGGAGACATAACTCATCAGTACCCCTAACATCAGTAAGCCAAAGCCACTGTAAACAAAGGGAATACCGGGGTCAGCTTTAATTTGTAAGCCAGTGCTGCCGATGACATCTTTAATTTTAAGTATCACCCCATTGACCTTAATCCCCATACCAGAACGAACAGTTGAAACGAGATTACCGGTTCCATCATAGACAAACAGGGTTCCCTGCAAATCCCTGGCTAAAAGGGATACCCCTTCACTTAAATCAGGTTTTGTGGGAACCCAAGTGCCCCAAATCCGCCCCTCACCATTAGTGGGCAGTTGTGCCATGGGAAGCTGGAAAATTGGACTATTATTCAACTGCACCTGAATTCCAGCAATCCCCCAATCCGTTTGGTAAAAGGTGACACCTCGATATCTTAGGGGCTTATTCACATAAATAGTCTCTTGGTCAACGTCTTCACCTTGACTATCCAAAACTGACAGATTGGAGTAAAATTGATCGATATCCCCGGACGGAGTGTAATCAATCCAGAAGCGATTCACCCGCACTGACAAATCTTTGGGGATTTGGGGCCAAGCAAACGGACCGGCATCAATAATGTTTCTAACTTGGAATGTATTGCCACTGGTAACCATTTCTTGAGCGGTAAATCCTGTCATTGACCCCCAAATTGACCCTCCCAGGATAATCAACATACTGGCATGTACTACAATTGGACCAATCCGTCCGATAATTCCTTTACGGGCGTAGATAGTATCCCCCTCTTGGAATACCTTGTAACGCCGCTTCTCTAACAAATCAGTCAGGGAAGTAAAAGACCCCTTGTCCAACTCTACACTCAAGGCAAGTTTCCCAAACTGGCGGGGTTCTTTATAAAATTTCCAATTCCGGGCTGCTTTTAAAGCCGGAAATTGACGAGTGAAGGTACAAGCGGTCAGACTACTACCGAATAACACTAATAAGGACAAAAACCACCAAGTCCGGTAGACATGATCTAACCCTAGGAGCAACAACACCTTCCAGCTGAGGAAACCAAACAACGCTGGGTCTTCAGGATAATTGGCTTGGTAAAACGCCAGAGATTCCCCCTGTTCAATCACTGTACCGCTGATGCTAAATAATGCGATCGCAAGCAGCAAGATAATCGCTAACCGTAAGTTAGCCAGCACTGATACTAACCGACGCCACAACCTACTGCTACTAGTCAATGATGAGTTTTCTGATGAGTTTTCTGATGAGTTTTCTGATGAGTTTTCTAAAGTCATATCCAGTATTATTTATTTATTTATTTATTTATTAATAAGATGAGCATATCTTGGAATTGAATATCAGTCAGTATTCAGCGGTCAGCGGTCAGCGGTCAGCTTAAAATAAACCCAGCGTAGCGTGCGCCGTTCCCGTAGCGTGCGTAAACGATAGAATTTAATAGTTCGAGATTAATGATAATTGAAAGTCTTCAGAAAAGTCTATTGCGCATAAGCTGATACGCGACACGCTGATACGCGACACGCTGATACGCGACACGCTGATAGCTTAGGACGCACTAAGTACTCAGTCAAAAAATTCCCACAGGAATCCGAGACAACAACGAAAACACACCAAATGCCACCAATAGCGCACCACTTACTGGTGTAATCCAAGCCGACCACTGTCGCAATTCTAATAATCGTTTAATTGAAGCAGTAAAGGTACCTGCCAAGATCAAGGGTGCCACATAACCAGCTGTGTAAGACAACAGCAAGGCACCACCTAAGACTAAATCTTTAGTTGAGACAACCCAAGCCAGTAACGTTGCTAATACGGGTGTACTGCAAGGAGAAGCGACTAAACCGAAGGTCAAACCAATGAGATAAGAGCGTAACCCTTTCGGCCATTCCTGGGAAATCCAATCCATACCACCCCAACTTGGAAACTGTAGCGGTAGTGCTTCTAGTAAATTCAACCCCATAATAATGGCGATTAGGCTCACAATAATCGGTAAGCCAACACCGATTTGACCATAGACTCGCCCGATAGATGCTGCGATAATTCCTAATCCAGCTAAGGTTGTGGCTAAGCCTAAGGCAAACCATACCGATTGGGTAGCAGCTTGCAGCCGTCCTTGATTTTCATAACCACCGATGTAGCCCATCGTGATGGGTAGCATTGATAGCATACAGGGGGTTAGGCTAGTCAGCAACCCAGCAGCAAAGATGATGGCGATGCTGACTAGGCTCAGGTGAGTCAGTTGGCTGTCAACCAGGTTATTAGCGAATTGTTGGAGTTGATAGAGTTGAGTCGATAATGTGTCAAGCATAGGGAATCTAAACACCCAGTTTGGTTGAATTGTAGCGTATTTAACCCCTCAAGTACGGTGAGCAAATGCCAGGGATATATACCAACAAGCTTGAATCAGCATCGTTTGCCAACCCTACCCTAAGACTAATATCAAGTCCGGTTGAATACCCATAATAAAAGTTTGGGGAGGGTGGGGAGATGGGGAGATGGGGAGATGGGGAGATGGGGGATATTTTATTAAGGGTAATTATCCGGAAATCATATAAGTTTCTATCGCCAGTGCGATCGCGTTATCAGGGGTAGGTTGCTGAATCTCAGGTTCCCTGAGGAACCTGCCTCAATCCCCAGCACGAGGATTGCTCACGCCGGGGGAGTTGTCAAAAATAACTATTCCTGTACTGTTACAGATGTTCCCAAAGCCACTCTGTTATACAAAGCTTTGACATCATCATTACGCATCCGGATGCAACCGTGAGACACTGCTTGTCCCACAAGTTCCTCAGCATTGGTACCATGAAACCCGATGTAGTTTGTTCCATCACTCCAAAATGCCATCCACCTTGGACCAAGAGGGTTTTCTGGTCCTGGAGCAACAACTTCACCAGTTATAGGATGCTGCCAAACTGGATTTTGAACCATCTGTGTCACTTGGAAATTGCCTGTAGGGGTTTCCCAACCAGGCTGACCGATGGCAACTGGATAACTGGCTTCGAGTTTATCTCCTCGATAAACATAAACACGACGCTCACTTAGTTTAATCACTAAACGAGGGGTATTATTAAAGAAATCTTCCTCTTGCCGCAGATAGTGATTGACTTCTTCGAGAGGAGACAATTCTGGTGTTTCAACCCTTGGCAGAAAGCTTTCATAGGGAATTTCTTTCCAGTTAGAGAAACTAGTATTGGTTAGATCAGCGGCGGCGGTGGCTACCTCTGCGTATAATAACGGGATAGCTACACTTAAGCCACACACAATTAAGCGTTGGGTGGAAAGTTTTCCGTTCACGATTTCCTCTTAGCTAGTCGATATTTTATGTGCATATTTTAATTGATCATGTTTTGTTCACTATTGACCACTGACGGTTAACGGTTGACTGTTCTACAGCTGCAGGGCTTTGATCTAAACAGACATGATCTAAACAGACATGATCTAAACAGACATAATCTAAACAGACATAGCTATCGGACTTTATCCTTTAGGCGTTGCTGAACTAAGGAACGGACTCAAACATAGTTGGGTCAGTTATAGCGTTTGTGAAACTTATGAGGTACATTCAATTTAGTTACCCCTACTCCCTATTCCCTACTCCCTAAAACGAAGATAGATGTCACACTGATTGCTTAATGTTAAGTTGTGACAGCTCACTGGGGGCTAATGCGCCTTTTTCAGTAATAATGGCAGTAATTAACTCCGCCGGAGTCACATCAAAAGCTGGGTTATAAAATTCCACTTTAGGAGGACAAATCACTGTTTCCCCAATCTGATAAATTTCTGAGGGGTGACGTTCTTCAATGGGAATCTCTTGGCCAGTAGATAGCTGAAAATCAATGGTTGAGATCGGAGCAGCCACAAAGAACGGTATCTGATGAGCTTGAGCAATCAGGGCTAAACTATAGGTACCAATTTTGTTAGCCGTATCCCCATTGGCAGCAATGCGATCAGCTCCCACTACAACCGCATCAATGAGCCCTTCTTTCATACAATGGGCGGCCATGCTATCGGTAATTAAAGTAACGGGAATACCTTCTTCGACGCATTCCCAGGTGGTTAACCTAGCACCTTGCAACCGGGGGCGGGTTTCGTCAGCATATAATCTGGCTAATCGCCCCTCCCGCCACGCTGAACGCACCACTCCCAAGGCAGTACCATACCCAGCTGTTGCCAACGCTCCTGCATTACAATGGGTCAGAAGACACAGTTTGTCGGGGGTTTTCGGTAAGACCTCTAATCCGCGATCGCCTATAGCTTGACAGGTTTGCAAATCCTCCAGCTGAATTTGTTTAGCTGTTTCAAGTAAGGAAGCTTTAATCTCTTCTACTGTCCCTATAGTTTCATAGGCATTTTTAAGCATCCGCATGATTGCCCAAAACAAATTCACGGCTGTAGGACGAGTTTGCCGCAACTGCTGCGCTACAAATTCAAGCTGTTCAAGGAAAGCCTTACGTTCTTTAGTTTTAATCTCTCTTGCGCCAAGGTAAATGCCATAAGCCGCTGCTATCCCAATAGCTGGTGCTCCCCGAACAATCATAGTTTTAATCGCCTCAACCATATCTTCACAGCGGCTGATTTCTACAATGGCATATTTGCTGGGTAAGCTGTTTTGGTCAATAAGGATAACTCGGTCGTTTTCCCAAACAACGGGATACACTTGGTATGTGGATGAGTTCATCGAAAATCGGTATATTTTTAATTGTTAATTGTTAATTGTTAATTGCTATTTTGTTAACAGTTAACGGTTAACAGTTAACTGTTAACTGTCAACTGTCAACTGTTAACATTGATAAATTAACTAACAGCAGATGGCTGTCTATTAAAGAATGCTTCCCTGATCTGTTCAGCAATTTGAGAGCCAGTCAGCCCCAAATCAGCTTTTGATTCATCGGGCTTGGCATGATCCACTAATTGATCCGGTACACCAAAGCGCTTGAGGGGAACTAATATATCATTATCCATCAGTGCTTCTGCCACCGCTGAACCAAACCCACCCATTAAGCACCCTTCTTCTAGGGTAACTACACGACCAATTTTCTGAGCCAAGGGGAAGATTAATTCTGTATCCAGGGGCTTGACAAAACGGGCATTAATCACCGTTGTTTCAATACCATGCTCGCTAAGAATTTCAGCGGCTTGCATGGCGGTGTAAACCATAGTGCCGTACCCTACCATTAACAGGTCGTCACCATTACGCAATATTTCTCCTTTACCAATGGGTAGGGGTTCCCAACCATCTTCCATCAGGGGAACGCCATAACCACTACCCCGAGGATAGCGCATGGCAATCGGACCATCGGTGTGGTTTACTCCTGTAACTACCATACGTTGCAGTTCAGCTTCGTCTTTGGGAGCCATAATTACCATATTGGGAATGCATCGCAAATAGGCGATATCATACATCCCTTGGTGAGTAGGGCCATCAGCACCCACAATTCCCGCACGGTCGAGGCAGAAAAAGACCGGTAGGTTTTGGATACAAACGTCGTGAATGATTTGGTCGTAAGCCCGTTGTAAGAAGGTGGAGTAAATAGCTGCAACTGGTCGCATTCCTTCACAGGCTAGGCCAGCCGCTAGGGTGACGGCGTGTTGTTCCGCAATCCCGACATCAATGTATTGGTTAGGGAGTTTTTCTTGCAATTTATTCAACCCTGTCCCAGTAGCCATAGCTGCCGTGATGCCAATGATTTTGGGATTATTCTGAGCTAGTGTGACCAGGGTGTGGGCAAACACTTTGGAATAGCCGGGGGGTTTGGGTTTTTTAGCTGGAAGGGCTTTACCGGTAGCTAGGTTGAAGGGACTTTGGGCATGGTAACCCACTTTGTCCGCTTCTGCGATCGCATACCCCTTGCCCTTCGTAGTTGCCACATGCACCAGCACTGGTCCATCTAGCTTGTGGGCGTTTGTAAAGGTGGAAATTAACTCCTCTAGATTGTGACCATCCACCGGTCCGATGTAAGTAAAGCCCAGTTCTTCAAATACTGCTCCGACCTTAGGTACGGCTAAACGCTTCATCCCTTCCTTAAGCCGTTGCAAGTCTGGGGATAAAGACTCACCGACAAAGGGGAGATTTTTGAATTGTTCCTCTAAATTGTCAGTAATAAACTGCATCGGCTCAGAAAGCCGCACTTTGTTGAGGTAACGAGGAATAGCCCCCACATTGGGGGAGATGGACATCTCATTATCATTGAGCACCACCAGCAGTTTAGTATGGGGTAAATGTCCTGCATGATTGATGGCTTCCAAGGCCATGCCACCGGTCAGAGCACCATCACCAATAACTGCTGCCACTTTGAAGTTTTGCCCTTTGCGGTCTCGGGCGAGGGCCATACCCAAAGCAGAAGAAATACTGGTGGACGCATGACCCGCTCCAAAGTGATCAAACTTATTCTCGCAGCGCTTTAGATAACCAGCAATACCATCTTTCTGCCGTAGGGTATGGAATCGGTTATAGCGCCCCGTGAGCATTTTGTGGGGATAAGCTTGGTGTCCAACGTCCCAGACTACCTTATCATAGTCAAGGTCAAGTGTTTGATACAGAGCTAGGGTTAATTCTACCACTCCCAAGCCTGGCCCTAAGTGACCACCACTAGTAGCTATGGTTTGGAGATGTTTCTCGCGAATTTGACGGGCAATTTCCTCTAGTTGACGAATCGATAGACCGTGCAACTGATTTGGATGAGTAATTTCACTGAGATGCATACCGTCTCTTTGAATTGCTACTGGATTGTGTTAATGTTTATCTTTCGACTCCCTAAAAGTATCCAATAATTTGGCGCTTCGAGGGTTATATGGAAGCTAAAGATTACCTGAAAAATGGCATTTCTGGTCAACTTTCCATTGTAAATTTTCCTTGCGACCAGCAGCCGATCACCATTGCTCCCGATACTCCAGTAACGGAAGCGATCGCTACGATGAATCAAACTGGAAGGAGTTATGTGCTGGTAGTACAGCAGCAGCAATTGGTAGGCATTTTTACAGAACGGGATGTGGTCAAAGTAGCATCAGCCGGAATGGTCAACTCAGGGGTTTCCATTGCTGATGTGATGACTCTTGAGTTAATTACCTTGCCCATCATACCGACACCGGACATTTTCTTGGTAGAGTCCCAATTACGTCAACACGAGATTCGTCACCTACCCCTAGTGGATGAGCAAGGTCAAGTAGTACGTGTGGTGACCCCCCACACCATGGCAGCAATCCTCTCTGCTATCGTGACTAAGGTGGAAGACTTACAGCAACAGTTGACTCAAAAAGAAGGGGAATTAGTGGCAGCTAATCAGCGATGGCAGCAGGAAGTTGCTGTCAATCAGCAGTTTGAGGAGGAATTGGGGGAAAATGAACATGCCTGGCAGTTGAGTCAAGAACGCCTTGAGAGTATTCTGGCTGACCTAGAAGCAGTGGTATGGTCTTTTGACCCTTCCATTGACAAACTGCTTTATCTTAACAGTGCTACCGAGCAAGTCTATGGTCGCAGTATCACTGAGTTCTTCGGAAACTTACGCCTGTGGGAATCAGTGGTTCACCCAGAGGATCTCGAAACCTATCAACTGGCCGACCAAACCATGCTGTCAACTGGTGCCAAAGATATTGACTACAGAATTTTGCGACCGGATGGAGCTGTGAGTTGGATTCGCCATCGCGCTCACCTCCTCAAAGATGCTAATCACACTCCAATTCGGATCTATAACATAGCCATCGACATCACACAGTTCAAACAGGTCGAGGAAAACCTCAAAGCTACCCTAGTTGAGAAAGAGGTGCTGCTCCAAGAAATTCACCATCGGGTCAAAAACAACTTACAAATTGTTTCTGGCTTGCTACACTTGCAATCCCAGACAATAGATGAACCCCAAACCCGATTACACCTGTCGGAAGCTCGCCATCGCCTTGAAGCCATGGCTCTCATTCACAAGAAACTTTATGGTGCCTCAGTGATAGGCAACGTGGATGTAGTCGATTATATCCAGAACCTAGCGGTGAACTTACTGGTAGCTTATCAAGTAACTAGCGATAGGATTCAGTTGAACACCACTATTGAACCCATTCCGCTCAGTATTGATCAGGCAATTCCTTGCGGTCTAATCATCAATGAACTGGTATCCAATTCCCTGAAGTACGGGTTTCCCAATGGACGCTCTGGTGAGATTTACATTCAATTGCACCGTAGGGGGGACGGTGACGTTGAATTGATTGTCCGAGATAATGGGGTTGGTTTACCAGAAGACTTAGATTGGCGTAATACCCAGTCTTTAGGATTATCGTTAGTTTATGACCTGGCAACGGAGCAATTAGACGGGAGTATATTTCTCGACCATAGCGAGGGCACAGCTTTCCGAATAGTATTCTCAACAGCAACAATTGTATAGGCAATAGGACAACAATCGTGGTGACCAGGGTATTAGTTGTAGAAGACGAAGTTATTGTTGCTAAGACAATTGCTAGCCAGCTTAAGCAACTGGGGTATATGGTATCAGCTACCGCTTCATCTGGCTCTCAAGCCATTACCAAAGCCGCTCAAACTAAGCCTGACTTAGTGCTGATGGACATTTTCCTCAAAGGCAAGATGGATGGTATTACTGCTGCTAGGCAAATCCGTGAACATTTACGTATTCCTATCGTCTATTTAACTGCCTATGCGGATGAAGATACCTTGCAACGGGCTAAGGTTACCCAACCCTTTGGCTATGTGACCAAACCGTTTAACGAGAGAGACTTGCGAGTTGCTATTGAAATGGCTCTTCAGCAATACCAGATGGAGCAGTCGTTGCAGAGCAGCCAAGCTCAGTTGTCATCCATTTTAAACTCTATCGATGATGCAGTTATTGCTACCACGACCCAAGGTACCATTACTTTTATGAATGCTTCCGCTGAAGCTCTGACTGGCTGGAACCAATCCGAGGTATGGGGGCGAGATGTGACCTCAGTGTTCCCAATTGTTAATGATCTGACTGGTAATCTAGTCAAGTATCCCCTAGATAAAGTAATCAAGACCGGACAAGTTGTCTATCTGGGCGAGCATAACTCTTTGATTACAAAGGATGGTGGTCGAATTGCCGTTGGTAATAGTGCTTCACCCCTAAAAGACCAACTGGGAAACGTGAATGGAGTAGTGCTCGCGTTTTGGGATATCAGCGAGGATCCTCAGACAGAAATGTTAGAGCAGGTGTTGGCAAAAGAGCAAGAAATCCAAGATTTCCGCTCCCAGTTCGTCTCCACCGTTTGCCACGAATTCCGTAATCCCCTCAGTGTGATCCTAACTGCCGCTGAATTACTCAAGCGCTATGGTAATCTGGCCACTCAGGAGCAAAAGCAGCGTTATCTAAAACGAATTACTATTTCAGTAGAGCGCATGACTGAGTTGATGGAAGAGGTGTTGCTAATCGGTCAAGCTGAAGTAGGTCGGCTAGAATTTATTCCAACTCCCATGAACTTGGAGCAATTCTGCCAGGATTTAATTGCAGAACTATGCCTAGATGAAGCCAGCCGCAACCGGATTGTTTTTACCTCTGACAGGGTCTATACAGAAGTCTGTATGGATGATAAGCTTATACATTACATTATCACTAATCTGCTTACCAATGCTCTGAAGTATTCTCCTTCTGATGAAATCGTGACCTTTCACCTAACCTGTGATCTGAAACAGCAGTTGGTTGTGTTCCGGATCCAGGATAAAGGAATTGGGATTGCTGAAGCAGACCAAAAGAAAATTTTCGATTCCTTTTATCGAGCCAAAAATGTGGGGACAATTCAAGGGACTGGTCTGGGACTATCGATTGTGAAACGCTGTGTGGAACAGCATCAGGGAGAGATTGAAGTGACTAGTCAATTGGGCGTTGGTACAACATTTACGATTAAAATTCCCATAGTAAGTAATGGGGAAGTTAGACTTGTGAATTCAGACGTCACAAGTGCTGATTGGCAATGGCTCGGGAGTAGTCACAATTAGCAATTACCTTTGTAGCGATTTAGTTCGGGTGTGTTGAAAACCAAGAGTAGTTTTAAAAAAGCTAAAATTTCTGGAGCTTAATACCAAGGACAAATGACAAAGGACAAATGATAAAAAAACCAGGGTTAAAACTTGTTATTACTGCGGCGATCGCATTTTTTTTATTCACCTTAATTTTTACTCTACATCGACACTATACTTTTTATTCTTCTTACGACCAAGGAATTTTTAATCAAGTCTTCTGGAATGGCAGTCACGGTCGTGTCTTTCAGAGTACTCTTTCATCCCAGCTGTCTACTAATGTAGTTCATAATGGGGAAGTTCCAGATGTCTATTACCACCGATTAGGGCAACACTTTACTCCCGCGCTGTTACTTTGGTTACCGTTATATGCTTTGTTTCCATTTCCCGCTACCCTAACGGTTTTGCAGCTAACGTTGGTAACAGCTGCTGGTGTAGTTTTGTATATCCTGGCCAGACAGTATCTGCAACCGATGTTAGCAGCAATGATTACGGTTAGCTTTTACTGTGCTAATGCTATTCTTGGTCCAACTTTAGCCAATTTCCATGACATCTGCCAAATTCCCCTTTTTGTGTTTGGGCTACTGCTAGCTATGGAAAAACGCTGGTGGTGGCTGTTTTGGTTGCTGGCAATTTTGATTTTAGCTGTACGGGAAGATTCCGGGATAGGTTTGTTTGGTGTGGGATTCTATTTAATCGTTAGTCGGCGCTACCCTCGCATTGGTCTGGCAGTTTGTACCCTCAGTTTCGGTTACATACTTGTCTTGACCAATCTAATTATGCCCCTATTTTCGGAAGATATTTCTCAACGGTTCATGATCGAGCGTTTTGGTCAGTACGCTGATGGGGATGAGGCGTCTACCCTGGAGATTATTAAGGGTATGCTGACCAATCCCTGGCGTTTACTAGTAGAACTGTTTACTCCCTTTTTTGGCACTATTCAGTATTTATTAGGTCAATGGTTACCATTAGCATTTATACCAGCTATTGCTCCCGCTTCTTGGTCTATCGCAGCATTTCCTTTGCTAAAACTCCTGTTGGGTAAAGGTCAATCAGTGCTTGCTATTAATATCCGCTATGCTATGACCGTAGTACCTGGGCTATTTTATGGCGCGATACTTTGGTGGTCAGCTCATCCCCAATTTAGTCAAGCTGTGATCTCGGCTAGGTCTAAGTTTCGGCGCTTTTGGATTTTTTGTCTAACCCTTGCGGTAGTGTTGACCATTACCTCTAGCCCAAATCGAACCTTTTATTTCCTGCTTCCGGATTCCTACCAACCCTTCGTCTATGTTCCGTTAACCCAACAGTGGTCTCGTGTGGGGTCGATCCGGTCATTACTGGCTCAGATTCCACCAAATGCTAGTGTCTCAGCTACTACCTATCTAGTGCCTCATCTGTCAGGACGTCGGGAAGTCATCCGCTTAGCCGATTTACAGTTGCGCAATGATAATGGCGAGGTGGTGAATGTGGATTATGCGATCGCAGATTTATGGCGGTTACAACGCTATCAAATTGCCTTTAAGCATGATGGTCAGCGGTTGCGCTCCTTAGTTAACATGATTGACCGGGTCACCAAGACTAACGAGTATGGCATCATTGGTTTTAAAGATGGTGTGATTTTGATGCAAAAAGGAGTAGCATCTAATCCAGAGGCTATGGCAGCATGGCTAAGCTTTAGGCAAAAGTTAGATGTATCAACTACAGGATCAGGACTTACGCATTTGCCCCCTAAATCCCCCAATTCTGGGGAAATTTGACATCATTACCACCCAGAATTGGTGGTATAGGGGGGCGAAATACACTTAACCGCGTAATTACTGAGGATAATAACTGTAATCCCATAGCAAAGGCAACAGGGAATAGGGAACAGGGAACAGGGAGTAGGGAATATGGTATCAAAAATTCTGACAATTCCGATACAGATTGCTAAAGCATCTTCCTGGTTACAGGTCTCCTGGCTATTGAGTGGTTCCGCCATAAACTGATATTTCTTAATAAAGAATATCAATAAGATAAGTTGAATCAATATAAATGCCTAGCACCAGTACTACGTCCTACGCTATTGACTTTGGCACGAGCAATACGGTAATCACTCGCTGGAACCCTGTCACCGAAACGCCAGAAACTATCACGTTACCAGGACTTGCTCTGCAACTTAGTCAAAATCCTCCCTTAATTCCGAGTTTGGTGTATGTCGAAGATGCTGCTCAGGGTAAGGTTATGGTTGGACAGGCAGTACGCGATCGCGGTTTGGATCTCACCAGTGACCCTCGATTCTTCCGCAGCTTCAAACGGGGGATTGGTGCTGAGGTTCAGGGATTTCTGCCAGAACTGGATGGGATCGGGATCACCTTTGAACAAGTTGGGGAATGGTTCCTCAACCACATTATTGAACACCTATCAGCCCTCCAGTCCGAGGCGGGGGATTCTGCCATTGAATCGGTGATTCTGACTGTGCCTGTGGATAGCTTTGAAGCCTACCGCCATTGGCTTAGTGGAATCTGTCAATCGTTGCCAGTGGAACAGGTGAGGATGCTGGATGAACCAACAGCGGCTGCCTTGGGCTATGGTATTGCGGAAGGGGATACTCTGCTAGTCATAGACTTTGGTGGTGGCACTCTCGATTTATCTCTGGTGCAGCTGAATCAGGAGGCTCAAGGGAGTAAAAAACCCCTCGGGTTTATTCTTAAGTGGGGGCAAAAGTCCTTTGGTGAAGGGTCTAGCCAGAAGGTGAAAATTGCCCGTGTGCTGGCGAAAGTGGGACAAAATTTGGGTGGGACAGATATTGATAACTGGCTGGTGGATTATTTTGTGGAAACTCAAGGGTTAATGCGATCGCCTTTGACTACTCGACTAGCAGAACGCCTGAAAATTCAACTGTCTGAGCAGTCTGAGGCTACAGAAGTCTATTTTAATGATGAAACCTTCGAGAGTTACGAACTAAAACTAGACCGCGATACTTTTGAAACTATCCTCAAAGAACACCAGTTTTTTGATAGCCTTGATGATAGGATGACAGAAGTGCTGCAACAAGCAAGACGCAATGGTATAGAAGTACCAGATATAGATGGTGTCTTGTTAGTGGGTGGCACGGTGAAGATCCCAGCGGTTCAGGCATGGGTAAACCAGTATTTCGACTCAAACAAGGTTCGTTGCCAAAAACCCTTTGAAGCGATCGCAACTGGGGCACTTCAGCTCAGCCAAGGTATCGAAGTCCAAGATTTCCTCTACCATAGCTACGGAATTCGCTATTGGGATAGACGGTTAAAGCGTCACAACTGGCACTCAATCATTAGAGAAGGACAACCTTACCCCATGAGTGAGCCAGTAGAACTATTCTTAGGAGCATCGGTAGAGAATCAACCGAGTATAGAGCTAATTTTAGGAGAGTTAGGCTCCCAAACTGGTGGGACAGAGATTTATTTTGAAGGCGATCGCTTGATTACTCGTCAGTTAGGCCAGGGTCAAACTGCTGTGCAACCCCTCAATGACAGGGATGGGGCAAGAAGTGTGGCTAAATTAACACCCCTGGGCAATCCCGGAAGCGATCGCATTAAACTCCAGTTTCAAGTTGATGCTGAACGGTACTTGAGAGTTACTGTAGATGATTTACTTACCAATGAAACGTTATTGGCAAATCAGGTAGTGGCTCAGTTAAGTTAAGATGCACCTGGATATCTCTGTATAAAGTACACCCTATCAGCTCTAATTTAGGGAGAATTGGTTATTTCCACAATCATTTCTCCTTGCTGCAACTGTTCTAAAGCATCAGGCAAAGTAGCGGTTAGTAATTGCCGTAAGTTGCGGTTTGTAACGTTACCACAGGTTAGCCACAAAATTTGAGGAGGTGTTCCCAAACGACATACTAGATCTATGAAGTCGCTATCTTTGGTCATAATTACAGCGTTTTGAGATCGTGCAGCTTCAAAAATCTCGATATCATGAGCATCTCGAAGAGTCAAGTCTCGCAGAGCAAAAGCCTCTAAGCCAAAAGTAGTTGACAGCCAATGTGCTAATGTTGGAGGCAGTTGAGCATCAATCCAAATCTTCATGCTGTCAGTCTGGGGAAATCAGTGCGTCGTGCAGCAAAAAGCAGACAAGCTTGAATATCTGCCAGTTCCAAATCGGGGAAATCTTCTAAAATTTCAGTAACACTAACATTTTCAGCCAACATTTCTAAAATATCGGTAACTCGAATTCGCATCCCTCGAATGCAGGGACGACCACCACACTGACCAGGGGTTTGAGTAATGCGAGCGATCAAGCTAGTTTTTGAATTCATGAGGGTGTCTACAAGTTGCTTTGTTTATCTCTATTTTAGTTGCCGCTATTCCTGAATCAATCGTTTAATTCAGCGATCACATCATCAACTGTACCCCGAAAAACGTTACATTCTTGATAGTCTTGGTGAGCTTGAGTAATATTAACAGCGATTTCTTCTCTTCTTTGTTCAATTTGTCTATGTCTAACAATATTAATTAAATCGTTCTGTTCTTCTAAAGAAAGAGCGTCAATCATTTATAAAATTTGATTGAAGTGACTTGTTTGCATCATTTTTGACTCTCTTAAGCTACGGGCGATCGGATTATGAGTCCGATAAAGTTATTGTAACTCACAATAAAAGATAAAATATTAGGGTAACAAGTGTAAAAATTAAGGGTTTTGGGTGGTGCCTTCCTTAGAGGATATCTGAAAAGTTTTTTGATCCTGAATTTTGCCCCCCTAGCCCCCCAATTCTGGGGGGAACAAGAATCTATTTGCTGGTAAAAGTCCCCCGAGCGAGCAATCCCTCGCTCGGGGGATTTAGGGGGCTTATATGTAGCAAATGAGACTTCTCAGACAACCTCTTATAATCAATCGGGTGAAGCAGCAGATGTTGATTACTTTGAGCGCACCCTACAATACGCTAAGCACTATTGCCTCTTATCTCTTCCCTGTTCCCTGTTCCCTGTTCCCTGTTCCCTGTTCCCTATGATTCTATCAGCAACCAAAACCGGTATCAGTCCAGAAGAATTTATTGCTCAGTATGGAGACGATCAACGCTACGAACTGATTGATGGAGAGTTAATTGAGATAGAAGCAAGTGGCTCCCACGAGCAAGTCGTGGCGTTGATTGGCCGAAAGCTTAACGTAGAAATAGATCGTTTAGATGTACCTTATTTTATTCCACACCGTTGCTTAATTCAGCCCTTGGGAACCTTCAACGCTTTCAGACCAGATTTGGTTGTGCTTGATGAGGGAGAACTAATTAACGAACCACTGTGGGCAAGGGAACCAGTGATTACTCTGGGTACTACTGTAAAACTTGTGGTTGAAGTCGTTAGTACAAATTGGCAGAATGATTATGCTCGTAAGTATGAAGATTACGAAGCTTTGGGGATTCCAGAATACTGGATTGTGGATTATCTCGGTATTGGCGGGAAATACTTTATTGGTAGCCCTAAACAACCGACGGTAACGGTCTGCTGTATGGTAAATGATCAATATCAAAAAGTAATGTTTCGTAGAGGGGATTGTCTCAAATCTTCGCTTTTTCCTAATCTTAAGTTATCTACAGATCAATTATTTATAGGGCTGCGCCCAGGCAAGGGGGAATGATCTCTAGTTTGACCCGGTGGTGCGTTACGGGCCGGGCTGTCTCAACCGATGTCAACAGGGGGAAAATCAAGGGGAGCCCGTCCCTAACACACCCTACGCCACTGTTCCCTGTTCCCTGTTCCCTGTTCCCTGTTCCCTGTTCCCTGTTCCCTAAAATTTGTACATCACCTAATTTAAAACCGCTATAACCTATTTGTAAATTAGATAGCTTCTAGTTTTCCGGAATAACCGGCAAATTCCGTAAATCAGTCTTGATATAACCTCTGTAATAAGAACTCTCCAAATAGGATTTAAATTGCAGCATATCTATCTGGTTGACTTCTAGTGGAACTCCACCAAAATCAATAATGGCTTCTATCGGTACATCCTTAATCAAGCTGTTTTTTACATAACCACTACGCTTACTACTGAATGTACCCAATTTAACTTTTGTAGCTACATATTCTTTCCCTTGCTGAAATAGTCTACTTCTTGCAGAAGCATTGCGATTAGAATATAAACGCAACTGAACATCTTCTTTGGTACTTGTAATTAATATAGCACAACTTATTGATTGAGTACTTGAATTTATATTGGGAGATTTTTGGCAATTTTTAAATTTATAAATAATACCTTTACGTTCAAATAGTTTAGGTTTCTCTGGAGGAGTTATAATGGGTGGATCTGTCGGAGGTTGTGGATTTTTTGGAGAAGTATCAACAGGAGTAGTAAGGGTTGCGATTTTATCATTTAATTCTTGATTTATCTTCTCTAGTTTATCATTTTGTATTTCTCTTTTTTTTAGTTCATATTGGAGATTTTTTAATTGTATATTAATCTCATCATCCTTAGTGATTTTAATTCCTACTAATTCGGGAAACTTTGTCACAAGAAATTTTCGGAGTTTATACCCTCCAAAGGCAAATAATGGTGCTGTAACAATGATTAGGATTAAGGCAAACTTAAAAGAGTTTTGCCATTGTCGCATTTTCGATTCTCTATTCATTTGTTTACAAACCTCATCAATATCATTTTCAAGAAGTAGATGGGATAGTTCTAAGTCCCTTAAAATATCCATCACCGCTTTAATGGTGATTCTTCCTTCCATCTCATCTTTCCGTTTGGAAAGCCGTTGTACTAATCTATCGAATTGCTCTTCGGTTAAGCTATTATTTTTGGTTAATCTTCCTCCCATCTCATCTTTCCGTTTGGAAAGCTGTGCTACTAATCTATCGAATTGCTCTTCGGTTAAGCTATTTTTGATCATCTGCTTTATTGATACTAAATTTAGTTTATTTATAGCTAAGCCTCTTTCCATCCCTCAATCGTAGCCATCAAAATGTTAACTAGGGGATGGTCTATAGCTTCCTTAAATGCTTCTACTCCTCCAGCTTTCAAAGCATTGATTACCTTAGGTTTTAGAATTGGGTTATTCTTTATTTCCTCAGCAGCCGTGGCTACAACTTTTAACTTTTCTATTTCAGTAGTAGTTGGATTATTCTGGGATAATTGCTCCAAAAGTTGCTGGATTTTAGCTGCTGCTTCCGTTAGGTTTTTGTTAGGTGCTTCGTGAATATTTTGGTTAGCAAAACCTTTCTGATGACTACCAGATGCAGCTGTGTCAACATAGCTTCCAATGTTAATATTGGCACCGCGCTGGTCATATTTAGTAGTTTCTTGATCTGCCATTGTTTCAACAATTCCTATTAATTTAGTGTTGTCTTTACGTATAGTTTTTATTTTTTTATTATCAGACTTTGTTTGTTTATATAAACGCTTTATTTCTCTATCTTTAGCTTCTAAAGTTGGCTTGTATTTTGCCCAAAATTTTCGCTCGTATTCCGCTTCATCAACCTTTTCAGGGACTTTGACACGAATAACAAAAGCACCGTCACCTTTATTTTCGATTGTCTCTATGACTTCTAGATCCTCTGTATAGCTTTCCACTCGAAGCTCCTGAAAAGTTTTCAGAAAAGTCTGCCAGTCGATACCATCTTTAAAAATTAAATCGACAGTATTAGGAATTTTCTGAGCTAATTTAGCAAATTCCCCTGGTTCAAAATTTCTCTCTTGGTCAGCAGGACGACGTTGAGGGTCTCGATTATTTTGAGTGGGTAGTTTCATGAAAATATAATCGCATTGAATTTTGATGAGTTTAGTAGTATTGCTTATTCCCCAATCTTCTATATATGCTCCTGTTAAGGTGGCTCCGGTTAAATCTGCTCCTTCTAGTAACGTTTGAACTAACTTAGCTCTCGATAACTTAGCATTTTCTAAGTTAGCTCGGTTTAAGTCTGTTCCAATGAAGCTAGCATCTTGTAGATTAGCTCCCTTTAAATTAATACCTCTTAAGTCAAGGCGATCAAAGTTTTGATTTTGTCCCTCTCCAGTTATGAGTAATTGTCTAACGTTCTTATTTTGAAGGTAGCTTGTTCCTAGTCTAGCTTGGTCAAGCTTAGTAGTATTTTGCCAACAACTACGAGTGAGAGTAGCTTTTGTTAAATCTGTACTGTTGAGGATAGCTCCCGTAAAATCGGCATCGGTTAGGTTAGCTTCGTAAAAACTGGTTCCTGCTGTAGCAACAAAACCAATCACAAGATTACGAATCCAAGCATTCTTGGGATCGTCCTTTAGAGCACGCCAGCCCAAGTACATGGTAAGTAAAACGAAGGCTAAAGCTAAGGCTAAGGCTAAGGCTTCAGCTATGTCGAATGCTACAGCTGCAGCTTCCGCTCCAGCTACGGCTACTGCTTCGGCTACGGCTACCGCTATGGCTAGGGCTACGGATCCACCTAGAGCTTCGGCCATGGCGAAGGATCCAACTACCGCTACAACTTCGACTACGGCCAAGGTTCCGGCTACAGCGAATGCTACAGCTACACCTCCGGCAAAGGGTACGGCTATAGCTGCGGCTACCGCTACCGCTACGGCTAGGGCTACTGCTCCTTTGATATTTTGACGAATGATAACAGCAAATAAGACAACTATTACAATCAAAGCTATCCAGCTGTAAACTTGCTCTGCTACGCCGCTAGAGCGAACTATTAATACTACTAACGCCCCACCAAAGAAGGAGCACATTCCCGATAGTCCTGATGTGATCCATGAAAGCAACAGAAGAACAATTACCAATCGTCTTTGTAATCCTGCCTTCGCTTTACAGAACTTAGTTCCTGTTAAAATAGCATTCTTAAAATTTGCCCCTCTAATATCAGCTTCACTAAAATCTGCTCCTGAAAGGTCTTCCTCCTGAAATGACTGACCTCTAAGATTTGCCCTGCGGAAATCCCTTTCTCCTGCTGCATACTTTTCCAGAACTTCATTAGCTTTCATCAGCCAGAATTATATATAGCGGTTTTTAATTATTAGGTTAGGTACTTTCGTTATGGATTAATGGCAACCGATAGCAGGAAATAGGAAATAGATAAAAAACCTGAGGTGCTATCCGTTGCACATTTAATCTGCTAATTTTCTAACGGAAAGCGCACCTATGTACCTGATAGTTATGAAAAACGCTGTATATAGGAAAGGGAACTGGGAGTAGAAAACAAAAATTATCACAATTCATTTGATTTTCAGGTAAATGCTGCCTCGCTTCTTATTTAAACTATTTAGATTTGGAATGTCAACACACTTATTGCGGGAAAAGTCATGCAGCCAAGATGCAGAAGGAAATAGAGAAAAAAGAGCAATATTTTTTTTTAATAATAGAAAAAAACTCCTAATTTTCTTTGATAATAAAAAAACTCCTAGGTTTACATCATAGTAGGTACATAGCCTCTACTGATAACCTTGCCGCCGTGCCACCGTTGCGATGCTCTTTTGGAGCCCCTAAAAGCGATTGGCCGTAGGCCACGCTACGCGATGAAGCAAAGCTTCCGCGCTTGTGCGATCGCATCTATACTAGAGAAGTTTAGTTATAGTGATTTACTATAATAAATAATTATTGTCAATATTTTAGAAATAATTCTTAATAAACCCTGCCTTATTGTGTTGATTAACCTACAGACTGTTTCGGATAGAGACTCAGGGATAGGTTGTTGTAGCTGAAGCCGACTCTACCGTTGCGATGCTCCGTTCGCGTAGCGTGGCCAACGGCCAAGCAGCCACTAAAAGCGATGCTCCTTTGGAGCCGCTACGCGATCGCGAAGCGTGACCTACGGTCAATCGCCTTTGGCTGCGCGTAGCGCATCGCACCATTCCCTTGAAACCTTATTCTTTTACTTCAGCAAAGCTGCCTTCGATACACTTTTATTATCGGTATTCAACCGGACTTGAGATGAATGCTTACAAGCAACTCAAGGAAATATTAACTTGCTATACTTAAGTATAAATGAGGAAAAAATCGTGAACTCTATCCCTATCAAGCAATTTAAGACTAACATTCAAGACTTTATTAAACAAGTCATTAATCAACATACTCCCCTCAAAATCACCGATCCCAATCAGGGAGACTTTATTATTATTAGTGCCGAAGATTGGGAACAACAACAAGAAACATTGTATGTATTACAAAATAGCCATTTAATGGAACAGATTAACCGTTCTCAAGCTACCCATACCCAAAATAAAGGCTACTCTCCCAATCAGGAAGAACTAGATGAGATACTTAGTATTTGAGGGCAAAACTTGGGAGATTTACGAAGAACTTCGTAAAAAAGACAAAAAACTCCATCAAACCCTTTGTAAAATCATCAAAGAAATGCTGAGAGACGATCCCGCTAAAGGAATGGGAAAACCTGAACCGTTAAAACATAATTTATCGGGGTTGTGGTCAAGAAGAATTTCTCAAAAAGATCGCCTTATTTACAAATTTGATGATAACTATGTTTATATTTTTGCAATAGGTGGTCATTACGATCAATTTAATTGATTTTAGTTGATGTAGGGTGGGCAGTGCTTGATACAGATCAGATCAGCTGACAAAGCCCGTTGCTAGGCACTGCCCACCATAGGTGTAGCCCCAAATTGATTTTAGTTAATGTAGGGTGGGCAGTGCTTGATACAGATCAGATCAGCTGACAAAGCCCGTTGCTAGGCACTGCCCACCATAGGTGTAGCCCCAATCAAAAGCTAAATACTTACAAAAAAAATAGCCGTAGAAATACTATCCACGGCTATATCAATACTGTAAACGCTATGTCATGTCTATCAGTTTCCGAATCAATCCCGATGTGATCCTACCGGACCAGACCGGGGGGGAAACCCCCCCATAAATTTAACCTATTAACCCCAAGTCGAATACTTGGTTGCAAAACTAATTACTTCCCCCGGAATCCCCGTCGGCTGCAAAGGGCTCCAGTCGGAAACATCTGCATATCCCAGTGCATAAAGCCCGTAAATAGTCTTGGTAACTGCTTCAGGAGAGCCCTTAATGCACTTAATACGTTGTTTCTTGGGATTATTGTCGTGATTCGGAAGAAAGTCTGTAGACATGGCTAAAAAACTAAATTACGTTTACAATGATTATTGTAATGATTATGATTTTAATTGTCAAGGGAATGAAGAATGAAGAATGAAGAATGAAGAATGAAGAATGAAGAATGAAGAATGGAGAATTCAACCTTCAACCTTCAACATTCAACATTCAACCTTCAACCTTCAACCAAACAACCTTCAACCTTCAACCAAACAACCTTCAACCAAACAACCTTCAACCTTCAACATTCAACCTTCAACCAAACAACCTTCAACCTTCAACCTTCAACCAAACAACCTTCAACCAAACAACCTTCAACCTAAACTTCCGAACCCTCAAAATATCTAGCGCTAAGATCAAGCTCTGAACTCCCTTGGACAATAGCAGTTAGCTCATTTCCTAGGAATATCCCTGTACCTGACGGTAAACCAATCGGCGATGAACCCAAGCGATAATCACTTTTAGAACCACCAAGTTGAATAACATCCTCGGCAGTATTAAAGTCCGTAATCAGAGCATAGTCATCATTCCCTGCTTCATCATACTGAATCACAGTAGTTTCACGGAAAAATTGAGACTTTCCCCCTAGCACTAATCTATCGGCTCCCTCCCCACCACTAAGAGTATCAATGCCACTAGTATCACTGACTTTGATAGTAGTAGAGCTACCCTCTTTAAACAAGAAAATACCTCCACCTGTGAGAGTGTCATCCCCTAACCCGCCAGAAATCGAGTCATCTCCACTAAGGCCAGCAATAATGTCATTACCTTCCCCACCATCAAGAGTATCATTTCCTATTCCACCTAAAAGAATGTCATCATCTTCTCCTCCAGAAAAGAAATTATTACCACTAGTACTAGTCAGAATGTCATTACCCTTGCCACCGTTAAAAGTCGCACTGATTGCTCTACTCACCAGAATGTCATTGCTTCTCCCTCCAAAAATCTGATTTCGATTAAAGCTGCTATTCAACGAAGAAATGCCGACTCTAGGTTTCAAAAATGCAAGAGGATTGAATTCCTTTAGCTTGATGCCAAACTCAGATTCCGAAAAAAAGTTATCGTCACTTCCGTCAAAAAAACTAATTCTAGATAAAATCATCGTTTTTACTCCTTAAGCTGTTGTGCATTTAAACTGTATATTAGTGAAATCACATTAAAAAGATAGATCCCAGTCCCCTTTTGCCTTTTGCCTTTTGCCTTTTGCCTTTTGCCTTTTGCCTTTTGCCTTTTGCCTTTTGCCTTTTGCCTTTTGCCTTTTGCCTTTTGGCTTTTGCCTTTTGGCTTTTGCCTTTTGGCTTTTGCCTTTTGCCTTTTGCCTTTTGCCTTTTGGCTTTTGCCTTTTGGCTTTTGCCTTTTGCCTTTTGCCTTTTGCCTTTTGGCTTTTGCCTTTTGCCTTTTGCCTTTTGCCTTTTGCCTTTTGCCTTTTGCCTTTTGGCTTTTGGCTTTTGCCTTTTGCCTTTTGGCTTTTGCCTTTTGCCTTTTGCCTTTTGGCTTTTGCCTTTTGCCTTTTGCCTTTTGCCTTTTGCCTTTTGCCTTTTGCCTTTTGCCTTACTAAAATTTAGTAATCGAACCTAATCCTAATATGTTTCTAATTACATTTTTAGGATTGCCGTAATAATTTATATTTCCTAAGCCAAATACATTAGCAGTCAGCTTTTCAGTTGCATAAACATCTACTTGGGAAGCACCAAATAGGTCAACCTTAGCTTTGGTAGAGGAAAGATTTTTACCATTGACATCAACGGCTCCATATACCTTTAGATATAGCTCTTTCGTTTTGCCATATAGTTCAGTCTTGCCGCTACCATTTTCTTCAATGTCTAACCGCTGATTATTGACATTGTAAACTTTCAAATAATTAGCGCCATGGGTAGATAATTGCTCGATGTTTTGGCTAGATGCTTTAATTTTTAATAGGGTTTTAGGAGAAATACTTTTTTCAGGATAAATGAATAGGGTATTATCTCTCACTTCTGTAATAATTAGGGGCAAGATATTATCATCACCGCTAATTTCAAGATTGGTAGTTGGCTGAATAACTAGTTCAATCTCATAACTACCACTAACGTCAATCGCAGTAAAAGGGCTAACTTTTCTGCTTTCCGTTTTCAAAACACTACTACCTTGAACACTCATCGTATTAAGCTGACTAACAACTGATGCTTTAACTGGCTTAAGCCAAATACTATCTAACCCACTAACTGAGTTAAACCCACTAACAGCTAATGCTAGTAAAACAGGTATCTTAGATAACATTGTTTTTTTAACCAACCTCCTTTTGCTTAACTTAAGCTACTCCTTAATTGCCAGGATTCATGTGCTTCCTTTGTAAGTCTTCAGCTATCAGCTAATGCGCTACGCGCACACTACGCGAACAGCTATCAGCTGACTACTGACCACTGACCGCTGACCGCTGAATGCTTACAGCTCATCTATCATTTTTTTGAATTTAACCGAGAAAGTCAAGCTGATCAAGGAGATTGTTTAGACCTAACTAAAGACCTTAAGTCTCCAACAATTACCTGGACATAAATTCGGTTAACTGTGTTTATAAACTTAACCTTACAAAAACCCTTTAGGTTACCGGTTAACCGCTTCAAAGTCCTCTTGTCTCAACAGTTAACTTTAATTGGGTCCGACTCCTGACATTACCTGATATAGCAATCCCTGTAGGAATTGTGATAATTTTTGTTCCCTACTCCCTACTCCCTACTCCCTACTCCCTACTCCCTGTTCCCTATTCCCTGTTCCCTTTGCTATAGCTGCTCTCAAATCAACCATTTTTTGGACGCAAGTCAACTATTTATTTCTATGTATTAAGTTAAAAAAAAGCTCTTAAACTATTGGAATTAGACTGGTATGACCTAAATTTTTATAGACACAAGCTTCTGATTTAGGTCTAATCAATCCCTAATTACTATTGAATTTTTTGTTCCAATATTTAAAAATGAAAATTACAGGACTAGACAAAACAAAGTCTAATCCTGGATCTAATCTAATCGCAGTTTACTTTAACTAAGTGTAGTCAAGGAGTAAATCAAATGAGTAATCTCAAAATCTCTGAATTACGTTCTGCTGGCTCTGAGCTGTTTCATGATTCCGAAAGCTTTCTCAATGAGCTAACTGATCAACAGGAAATAGATTCTGTGTTGGGCGGATTTCATATACCATTCAGCAAACTAACAATTACTGTCCCTAAAACCTTCCCATTCAAAACCTTCCCATTCAAAACCCCCCCAACCACAACCTTCCCAATCAAAAGCTGCTTCCCACCAATCATTCGTACCAGAAAACCGCACTAACATGGTGTTGGTAAATTAGGATTACTTTAAGGGGTAATTGTACCACAATTTCCCCTTAATCCGACCTAATCAACCGACAATCCTATAGGGTATCACCTGTCAGTTTGTTGATAAGCCCCCCAAACTTGCTTTTAGTTTAGGGGGTATTTACTTTTATAGTTTATATCAGTACTACTACCTGAGTAAGCTATCAGCAGTCAGCCGTCAGCTATCAGCTATCAGCTATCAGCTGACTATAGCGGTTTTTAGCCTAATGAGGTACACAAAATTTTTGCTCTGTTCCCTAAAACCAGAAACTCTGTACCTCACCAAATTAAAAACTGCTATACTGACTGCTGATAACTGACGGCTGACGGCTGAATGCTTACGAATTTTCTACAGGATTAGTCTGGCTTTGCTCCTGTAACCAATTCTGAAATAGGGATTCTAAAATTGCCTCTCTAACTGATTCACTTAGTTCCGTTGGAAACCACTTCTCAACTCTGAGGATATGATAGCCAAGTTTAGTTTGAATCGGTCCGATAACTTCACCTTCTTTAGCTTCATAAATCCCTTTGGCAATGTCTTGGGAAAGTTCTGGTAGAAAGCGAATCCCCACAAAACCGCCATTTTCTTGGGACTGTTTACCCTTCGAGTGTTCCAGTGCTAAAGCACATAAGGAAGCGTTGTCATAGCGAAGTGCTTTAACTATTTTCAAAGCCTGGGCTAGGTCAACCACAAGAATTTGAGAGAGGGCTACTCGTCTATATTTTTCGCGATTGCTAAGATAATCACCATCGACAACTTCTCCAAACAGATGCTCTTTTAATTTTTTCGTCAACAGCTCGACTTTAATTCCTTGAGACCACTCTTCTACAGTAATCTTCTGCTCAGAAAACCAAGTATTGGTTTCAGTAACCCCTAGCAACTTGTGCTCTACACGAAAAGCATCTCCAGCCGCTTGCCATTCCTGATCGGAAACGGTAATACTAAATTCCTCACACAGATCCAAAATCAAGGCATCTTGTTCAGCTAAGGTAGCAATTTCACCAAATTTCCTGGAACGGCGCAGGTAAGCAATAATATCTGCATCCGTGACTGGGGAAGTTTCTACTACTACCGGTTTTTCTAAGGTTTCTGTTGTTTGTGTCATGGTTTTTTGTGATTCATTAATTGTGTAGTTTAACAGTATAAATTCTGTAAGCACTCAGCCGTCAGCTGTCAGCCGTCAGCTTAAAATAAACCTCAAAAGGTATAATTTAATAGTTCGAGATTTTATCGAATTGAAAGTCTGTGTAAAAGCTGATTGCGCGATGCGCACGCTACTTGAGGTGCTTTGTGGCACAGGCTTCTAGCCTGTGACATAACCCATAAGCTGATACGCGACACGCTGATAGCTGACGGCTGATTGCTTACCTCTCATCTATGAATAACAACCGGATCAGGTTGGTAAATCAAGTGTTCAGGTGTAATTTCTTCAATGTTGATGCGGTTGCGATGTAAATCGCCATAGAGATTGAGATAGTCTAATTCAGCCTGGGTTAGTTTGCCTTTCTGAATGCCTTTGATCGCTGCATCAACTTCTTCACGAGAAGTCCAACCTGCCAAGGCGACATCGACAGAGTTCTGACTTAAAGAGTAGCGATATAAATCTGGTACTGAAGGTATCCAGCAGTTTTCTGGTAGCTCTTCCGGGGCAGTCCAAAGAAGAGTCTGCATTCCAGCTGACTTAAACGTAACAATACCTGGTCGCTGGGGGTCTTCGGGAGCTAGATCGGCCAAGACCTTTTGCTGAGCAGTGCGGTGAGCAACGTTATGGCGAACCATGACCACATCTAATAAAGGGCTATTTAGCCACTTTCGGGCAAGATCGTGGTCGTGGAATGACGCACCAATATAGCGCACAGCACCCATTTTTTTGAGACGTTCTGAGGTTTCAAATACTCTTTCTATGGTGCGCTGATAAACTGTATTGGGACCGCGCAGATCGTTAGAAATATTCAAGCATTTCTCGAAATTATCCCCATTGTCAGCATCAATCCAACCCCAAAAAAATATATCAATGTAGTCAATTCCTAAGTCTACAAACTGATCGTATAGAAAAGTCAATATGGCATCGGGAGTCCTGGTCATGTAAGTTACCGTTGCCAGAACTACCTGCTCTCGAACTGAGGAACCCCGTCCACAAAGCTGGCGCAGCGCCCCAGCCATAGAACTGTAGAGATAGTGATGTAGATCGCTGGAGTAGAAAAAGTAGTTTATTCCTTGGTCAAAGGCGTAGAGAGTATCATCACTAGAAATGTGTCCCCCACCACCTAATCCCAGGCAGCTCACGGTTAAGTCAGTGCGTCCTAGTTTGCGGTAAAAAGGTAAATCTGACTTTGGGAATTTAACTCTAGCAGAAACTGTTTCTTTAGCAGGGGATGGGGTCAGGGTAGTTGTCAGATCAGTTAGCTTCATAAATCTAACGGAGTATAGATGTCTTCAGATTTGGCATTTAGGTAGCACTGCTGCAATTCAATCTCCAACAAAGAGAACTGTTGGAGAATTGCTGCCATGCGAGCTTCTGGAGAATCGTCCCCTTTGTGGTGAGCTTCCAATAAGCCATTAGCAACAATTTGACAGCGGTTCATGCCAAAACTTTCTTGGTCAGCAAATTTCTGGTCTGGTTCTTCCGCTAACCCCAATCCTGGCGCTAGGAATTTGGTGAACAGGGGTACTTCTGGCTTAAAATGGGATTGGTTTTCTGTATAAACCTTCCCAAGCACTAACCGCACTGCTTCATAGTCGTTGTTGTCAAAGTAGAGTACTCCTGAGTCGTAGCGGTTGTAATCCTCAGGATTATAGAGAACCTTAAAAGAGAATGGCACCGAGATTTGATTTAACTGTTGCGTCAGGCTACCCATTACCGCCACTGCACCTTCAGGGGTTAAGTTGAAGTAGATGCGGACAATTTCCCCTTCACTATCTGGATGCCCATGGTCATAGGTACCCAGATTACCGACTGCCATATAGAATCCGTTTTGTACCAGATTCGGAGGTAGCAAGACCGCAACTTCGTCCCCAACAGCGGGAGATTGTGCTTCTGGTTGTAAATGCTCCTCCGGCTGGATATGTAGAGTTAAACCGCCCTTATTTACTGCCATAGTGCCATCACTTTCCAGGCTTAGCACCAGCCAATCGGGGTCAAAGTAGCCCTCACCAGTATTGCTTTCATCCAATCGCTGGTAGAATTTTAAATCTATCCCCAGGTAAGTATTGTTTTCTAAATTTTGGTGCAGTGTCAGGTCATCTGAATCCCCATTGAGGGCTAGAGCATCTTTTAGAGAACCGTTGTAGTAAAGCCCGTAGAGAAAACTCCGCAGTTGCAGACTCAGATACTTTTTTTGCAAGTCTAAGGACAATTGCCCAAAGCGTTCTACTACCTCAGCTGGAAGTTCCAAGGGTTTGTAATCTCGATGGCGAATAGAGAAGTTGGACTCCTGAATCTCAAGCTGCTTGACCATATCTTCTAGGGCAGTTCGCAGCTGCTCAGGTACAGCATCTGGCAGTTGATTTGGTAGTGATTCAAGTAATTGCATGGTTTTGTGTTTTGAAAATTGTTATTTGTGATAGCAAAGGGAATAGGGAACAGGGAACAGGGAACAGGGAGTAGGGAGTAGGGAGTAGGGAGCAGGGAGTAGGGAGTAGGGAGTAGGGAGTAGGGAACAAAAATTATCACAATTCCTACACAGACCCCTATACAGCGTTTTTCATAACTATGAGGTACACAGGATTTTTTCCCGATTCCCGATTCCCGATTCCCGATTCCCTTTTCCCTACCTTGACTTTAAACTTGGTGCAAGATCTGATTAAGACCAATCAATTCTGATTCCTCGATACCAAAAACTGTTCGGATCGATGCTTCTGGACGGCATAACAAGCTCTTGGCTACTTGAAGCATACAGATCCCTGTATTCCCAAAGGATTTCTGGTACTCAATTATGGACTGGATGGTTTGAATCAAGGCTAGACCAGAAAATTGCATCACCCGCTGCAAAAAATTAGGGTAGCGCTCTAAAATTTCAGGAAAGCGATCGCAATAAGTCCGAATCAGGGCAGCTATGGAAGGTTGAATCTGTTCTAGGGGAGTCATAGCTAGATTCAATGCTTCTTCGATATCAATCGACTTACTAACCGCTAGACTACTTAGCCAGATGGTCAGGTAACTGGTGATAATTGAGCCTAAATCAAAAGCTGGGTCTCCCCAACTAGAGCGCTCCCAGTCAATTAGTCTAAGTCGAACGATGCCATCTGACTCTGGGGCTGACGTTGCTTGCTCCCAATCGTTGGGTAAAAGGATATTGTTCAACTTCAGGTCATTGTGAACCAGACAACAAGCATCGAAAGTATTACTCAGTTTAGCGATCGCTTTTCCCAGGCTATCGTAGCGCTGATAGAGGGCAAAGAATTTCAGACCATCGGCGGGTACTTGACTAAATATTTCCGGACCAATCCGTTCCAAATTATTGGCCAGGTTCTGAGCCTGATCAGGGGATGGCTCTGCTGATTTTTCCGAGAAAAAGTCCTGATAGTCCTGAGCACCTAAGGTGGCACGATGAATACTAGCTACCATCGCTCCAATTGAGCTAGCGATCGCATTGGGAAAGACATTCTCCTTACCGTAGAACTCGCTTAGGTCTTGATAGTCACTCAGGTAGTTAAAAACAATAATGGAATTATCTGGATCGAAATGGAGGACCTCAGGTAGCCAAGACTCCAGGTGACTCACCTCTGGGAATTGTCGTAAAAACTCTTGAGAGCGCCATTCCTTCAAAAACTCACCTACGGTTTCACCGTCTTGGTCGTAAGGCTCTTGTTTAACTAGGAGCTTACGACCTTCTGGCAAGGTCAGGAGCAAATTAAAGTTCTTGGCAGGCTTGGGTTCAATTTTACCCAGATCTTTTTCCTGTTCAGTACAGATTCCCTGCTCAATCAGGTACTCGAAAACATTTTTAGAACTTAATAAAAATGCCATAGTATCTTTGACATAAAAAATTAACAAAAAAATAAGGGCTGACGGCTGATAGCACCTCAATTAGAGTGGCACAGGCTTCTAGCCTGTGAGGTAGAGCATTAGCTGACACCATCATTAATTATTTATCTTTAGTTATTCAGCCCAAAAAGTCAATAGAATCAGCTTTACTTTTTGGACATAACGTCTTGATTAAAGTCTTATTGTTAGGGATTTTTGCAAATAATCAATCGGAGCCACAAGGACTCCGACTTAACTCATATCTTGCACCATTGTCGGTAAGCCCTACTGCCGGTGGTTTTAACAACCAGCTAATGGATAAAGTCCATTAAAATAGATAGATCCCCCCTAACCCCCCTTAAAAAAGGGGGGAAACTGAAATCATAATGTGGCCAGCATTGATTCCTAGGTCAGAGGACTTGATTGATCAGCCAGGGATTTAAACCCTGGCTGACTACTGAAATTACTGCAAAATATCAGTTACAACCGACTTCGTAAAGAGCAAAATACCTTTACTTAGGCAACTTAGTGGCGCTTCTTACCTTTCTTACCTTTACCTCCTTGAGCAATGGTATTCACCGAGACAACCGACTTGGGGGTAATCACATTGCTCACAATAGTATTGCTAATTATACTGGTGTTGATAGCGCTGGTAATCTGGGGAGGACCAAAGCTAAAGGAGAAGCGAGAGCGCCGTCCTCCTCCTAAAACCATGTCCATTTCCTGACCATCGCTTAGCTCATTGAGGAAGCTTTCGGAATCTTGGAATAGCTCTGAACCAGCAGGACGCAGTTCAGCGATTTTAATACTAGACATTTGGGTTTTTCCTTACTTTCAGATGTTAGTTATTCAGTTAGCATGCAACTATTCATGACTAGTAAGCTTGCTAACTTCTTAATTTCATAATCGTACCTAAAAAACTAAAAGTCAAGAGTTTTTCTTATTGTTTTTGGACTTAAATCAAGGCTAAAATCGACATAAATAAAGAATTTACTTCTAGTAAATAAGACATAATTTCTGGGGTTTGTCTTTTGGTTTGAGACATAAAATAATGACTTATATCTTTCTTTGGTATAGCAAGACACAAGTCACTTAATTATGTCTTATTTAAACAAAATCTCATCTTTTTCTCAGACATAATTCAAAGATGGATGGCTAGAATAAAAAATGATGAGTCATTTCAACCCTAGTAGTCTGTCAATTGTAAGCATTCAGCTATCAGCTATCAGCTATCAGCTATCAGCTATCAGCTATCAGCTATCAGCTATCAGCTATCAGCCTTGGCCTGTGGCCAGGCTACTTGAGGTGCTTTTGAAGAAAATAAGCTGACCGCTGACCGCTGACCGCTGACCCCTGACTGCTTACTGTCAATTTAGTTTTGAGGGTTAGGCCAAGGTGTTAAGTATTAGGTATAGTGCCTAGTGCCTCATCCAACTAACCATTGAGTTTCAAATGAAGTAAAATTCAGCAGAATATTATGCAAAGCTTGATTACTATTGACCAGGAAGCTCTTTTTGAGCATGCCAGGCTCTCTTGCCAAATTCCTACCTTACTTGAAGGCATCGTTACTTGCAAGATTATTGAGTCAGCAGCAGCAGAGGCTGGGATTCAAGTGGAACCAGAAGAACTACAACAGGCAGCAGACGACTTCCGTCTCGCCACGGAACTCCATAACACTGACGAGACTTGGTCGTGGCTGCAACAACATCATCTATCTCTCGATGATTTTGAAGCATTGATTTACACCAACACCATCGCTGACAAGGTCGCTCAACATCTGTTTAAAGATCAAGTTGAGTCTTTTTTTTATGAGCACCAGCTTGATTATGCCGGAGTCGTCATGTACGAAGTGGTTTTGGAGGACGAAGACCTAGGGTGGGAACTCTTTTATGCCTTCAAGGAAGGGGAAATCAGTTTCCATGAGATTGCTCGCCAATATATTCAGGACGTCTCACTGCGCCGCTCTGGGGGATATCGAGGAATACTACAGCGCCAACAACTCAAGCCAGAGATTGCGGCAGCGGTGTTTGCTGCCAGTCCGCCCCAGATTCTCCAACCCATTGTCACCTCATCTGGAGTACACCTGATTTTGGTTGAGGAAATCATTCAACCACAATTGGATGAGCAGTTGCGCTCTGAGATTCTTTCAGACTTGTTTTCTGACTGGCTAAAGGAACAACTGGAACAGATAGAAATTGTTGCCCACTTATAACCGGAGCATCGATATAAAGGCCATAATGGCTGTTTTTTTTGGTGACAGAGCTTCATAATTACGATGTCTTCAACAAAACTTCACCGACACTTCTTGAAAAATTCACATAATTTTATCAGTATAGAGTGTGTCAACGAATTTAGCTGTCATATGGTTGTAACTTACGTTCAACACGGTGCTCCAGAAAAGAGGGATTTAGAAGCAGGTCAGTTTTTGACTCCAGATCAACGACAATTCCTGCTAGAAAGCCTAAAAACCAATTTACGCCCAGAATACCGTCGTCGGATTGAGATTATGTTGCTGGCAGATCAGGGTCAGTCTCAGTCTCAAATTTGTACAGCATTACACTGCTCTCAAGAAACCGCACGGTATTGGATTTGCCAACTCCAAACTGGTAACATTCACAATTGGAATGCTTTGCCAATTGGCCGACCTAAGACTATTAATGACCAATACCTTGAACGTTTGAAAGAGCTGGTGAGTCATAGTCCCCGTGAGTATGGCTATTCATTTCACTCTTGGACAGCCCATTGGTTGAACAAGCATCTGACCCGAGAGTTTGGCATTGAGGTCAGCGATCGCCATATCAACCGTCTGCTCAAAAAAATGGGGCTTTCCACCCGCAATAAATCCTCCAAGGCTCAGAATACCAAGAATCCTTCTGAAACTGAGGGTTGTGGCATTGTTGTTCGCAACTTGTCTTCTGCCTCATTAACTGAATCTTTGAAATTGTGGCCATTCAATCCACAAAAGATCAGCAGCTGGTACAGCTAGTACAGCTAGTATAGCTAGTACAACTAGTACAAAATGGTGGCAATAACTGAGGAGCTAATAGTTGGTTATCAAGAGTTAACGTCTAGTCCTTCGGACAATTAATAAGACAACTCATAACTGGTAATAAAATTACTGAAAACTTAATGATAACTGACACTTGTGCTGCAGGACAAAAACAGATTATTTCTTGCAATCATTAGGAAGTAAGGATTGTAAATTCAATCCTAATCAGAGCTAATTCAGTAATATCTCACAGGTAGATTTTACTCAGTCAAAACTTACGGGATGGCATCAACACATTACATGTAGCATTTCGAGGTGAACTATTTTAAGACTACATGTAGTGTAGGGGCACGGTGAACTAAATCGAGAATTGAACGTAGAGCAGATGTAGAGCAACTGTAGATAAATATAGCACTACCCATTAAAGTTAGGACATTAATACAAGCAGCAAAAGCTGTTGTAGTAAACTTTAGCATGCATGCCTGTTGCCTGTTGCCCGCCCCCCTTCTTAAGAGGGGTTAGGGGGGATTCCTCTTGCCTTGCGCGTAGCGCTATACCGTGTGCCAAATAGCGATATTTTTATTACTGAATCAAAGCTCTAGGAATGTTTTGATTGATTGGAGTAAACTCCATGGTTCAGGATTCATCGTCTCAAGCTGCTTTCAAGCAATATTTTGCTCAACAACTTGCCCAGACCCTGGGACAAGCACTCCCTCAACAAGAACTCGACCGCTGCTTCAAAGGTATTAAAATTCTGGAACCAAGGGCAGGTAAGGGATTCTGGCAAGCAGGTAATGGCAATGTTGGCCTTTACATCGTTATGGCTGGCAAAGTCAGGCTCCTCGATCAGCACAATAACTTACTGGCTTCCCTAGAAGCATCCAGCACCTTCGGCGAGCTGACCTTGTTTCCAGAAGAATCGTTTCAGCCTTACACTGCCAGAGCTTCTGTCAAGCTCAAGCTTTGCTATCTTGCTGGTGAGTTGTTGCAGCCCTTGCTCCGTAACTATCCCAGCATCCGGGATCACCTCCATAGACAAGCAGTATTGCGGGATCTATTCTTATTGTGTCGTCGCAATGGTTTTTTCGAGAATCTACCCCGAGAAGGGTTACTTAAAACGCTATCGCTATTAAAACCCTATACTCTGGAAGTGGGCACACTCCCAGATTCTCTACTAAACAATCAAAGACTTTGGCTGCTCCGACACGGAGAGCTACTCCATGGTTCTGGCAAAACCCTCAATGCTGGCAGCATCTACACTCCCTCCCAGTTAAAGGAGGAAAACTCTTGGCAGGTGAGGATGCCAACTAAGCTATATAGTCTCAGCAATGGTGATAGCAAAATTGCCCTACTCCACTTGCCACAACTTAGTGAGCTGATTGAGTCTGATGCTACCCCATCGGCTAACGACCAACCTATTCCAGCATTGGCTAAGACCTTGTCAGCTGTCGCACCTGCTCAACCGTCTCCAGAGCGAAAACCAAAGCCCAAGACCCGTCGAGTTTACTTTCCCAACCCCACAATCAAAGTCAGCCATTGGTGGCAGCAAGTTACTCAAAGCTATCCGTTTTTTGCCCAACAGAGTTCCTCAGATTGTGGTGCTGCTTGTTTAGTGATGATCGGTCGCTACTGGGGTAGGCGTTTCAGTGTTAATCGTTTGCGGGATGTTGCCAATGTTGACCGCAATGGCACATCACTACGAGGTCTAGCTGCAGCAGCAGAAAGCATCGGCTTTTCTACCCGACCGGTCAAAGCTAGTCTCGACCGATTGGCAACAGAGAAACTGCCCGCTATTGCCCATTGGGAGGGCAGACACTACATCGTGGTCTATAAAGTGACTCGCGATCGCGTAATTGTAGGAGACCCTGCCATTGGTCAAAAAACCTTCAACCATTCCGATTTCAAAGCAAATTGGACTGGCTATGCCCTTCTGTTGCAACCGACAGCAATGCTGAAGGAAGCCAAGGAGGCCAGTGTTGCCTTCTGGCAGTTCTTTGAATTAATGAAACCTCACGGGCTGGTGCTTCTAGAGGTATTAATCGCATCTATCTTAGTTCAGATCTTTGGACTAGTTACACCTCTATTCACACAGCTATTGTTAGACCGGGTAATAGTGCAAGGTAGTACCCTGACCTTAAACGCTGTTGGCTTAGGCTTGCTGCTGTTTGGCTTATTCCAAATTGCCATGACTGGCTTGCGGCAATATTTGCTAGACCACACCGCTAACAAAGTCGATCTCGCCTTGATTGTCGGGTTTATTCGCCATACCTTCCGATTACCCTTAAACTTCTTTGAGTCTCGTTTTGTCGGTGACATTGTCTCCCGCGTCCAAGAAAACCAAAAAATTCAAAGCTTCCTCACTGGGGAAGCTATATCAATCTTGCTCGACTTACTCACTGTTTTTATCTACGTGAGTCTGATGTTTTGGTACAGCTGGAAATTAGCAGGGCTAGTGTTGTTAATTGTGCCGCCATTTTTCCTGCTGGCATTAATAGCCACGCCCTTCTTACGCCGGATTTCCCGAGAAATATTCGATGCTTTAGTTAATCAAGAAAGCTATCTGATCGAAACCCTGACCGGGATTAACACAATTAAATCCATGGCAGTTGAACAAACAGTGCGCTGGCATTGGGAGGAACTCCTGAATAAGTCGATCAAAACTAGCTTTTCTGGGCAAATCATCAGCAACCAGTTACAAATATTCAGTAATACTATCGAAACAGTTGCTACTACTACTCTGCTGTGGTATGGAGCGTGGCTGGTGATTCAAAACCAACTTACCATCGGTCAATTAGTTGCCTTTGATATGTTGCTAAATAATGTGATGGACCCCTTCCAGCGCATAACCGTGTTGTGGAATGAATTGCAGGAAGTGCTGATTGCAGTGGAACGGATCAATGATGTGCTGGATGCGGAACCAGAAGAAGATTTGCAGCAGCAACTTCGTCAATCCTTACCACAACTGAAGGGTCACATTCGCTTTGAGCAAGTCACCTTTCGTTATCACCCTCAAAGCGATATTAATGTACTCGAAAATCTCAGTTTTGAGGTCAAACCAGGGCAAATGGTAGCCCTAGTCGGTCGCAGTGGTTCAGGGAAAACCACCATTTCCAAATTAGTTTTGGGGCTTTATATCCCCACAGATGGCAAAGTGTTAATTGATGGTCAAGACATCACCAGTCTTTCCCTGCGCTCATTGCGGGAGCAGATTGGTGTAGTTAACCAAGATACATTTCTGTTTGGCAAAACCATTCGGGAAAACATTGCCATGGGTTATCCCTCAGCAACCCTAGCAGAAATTATGGAAGCAGCGCGACAGGCTGGTGCAGATGAGTTTATTAAACAGCTACCCATGGGTTATGAGACTCAGATTGGCGAGGGGGGTGGTATGTTATCTGGTGGTCAACGTCAGCGCCTAGCGATCGCCCGTGCTTTGGTAGGGAATCCCCGCTTGTTGATTTTAGATGAAGCCACCAGCAACCTGGATGCTGAATCCGAGCGCATCATTCAAACTAACTTAAACACAATTTTGAAAAGTCGAACCACCTTAGTTATTGCTCATCGCCTCTCTACCGTGCGCCAAGCTGATGTAATTCTAGTACTTGATCGAGGAATCTTGGTCGAAAGTGGTAACCACGAGACATTAATGGCTAAGCGTGGTCACTACTTCTATCTCAATCAGCAACAACTGACCGTTACTGTTGGTGATTAAAATCCTAATTAAAGGGAATAGGGAGCAGGGAGTAGGGAGTAGGGAACAGGGAATAGGGAATCGGGAATCGGGAATCGGGAATCGGGAATCGGGAATCGGGAATCGGGAATCGGGAACAGGGAAAAAATGCTGTGTACTTCATAGTTATGAAAAACGCTTTATCCTTCTTGATTGATAGTCAAATTAAACTTAAAAAAACAAATAAAAAAATCAAAACTTTTATGGTATTTATTTACATAAATATCATAAAATTGCAAGTATATAAAACGTTTTTAATAGTAATAATTTACACATAGTTTTTCCCCTACTCCCTACTCCCTACTCCCGATTCCCTACTCCCGATTCCCTACTCCCTACTCCCTACTCCCTACTCCCTACTCCCTGTTCCCTATTCCCTATTCCCTGTTCCCTTTTTTAAAAATGCTATAGCAATTACCAATTTTGGATTATGCCATACGACCCTAACTCAGGCTTTCCTAACTCAGGCTTTCCGAAAAAGCCAAACGATGACTATATAAATCCCAATAGTTTAGTCACCAAGCCACCGGACTCCCTAAACACTAATCAGACACCACCGCCAACCCAAACAGCCTCATCACAATCAACCTCATCACAATCTCTCGGTGATGACTGGTCTGAAGTCACCCATGACTTGCTCAATACCTTGCCACGACCGTGGACTCGGGGATTGCTCTATCTGTTAGTGATCTGTGCCGGTACCCTCTTACCTTGGTCAATGCTCTCCAAGGTAGATGAGACCGGGAGTGCCAGAGGGCGGATTGAGCCCAAGGGGAAAACCATTAGGTTGGATGCACCAGTTTCTGGAACAGTGGCTGCCCTTAAAGTAAAAGAAGGGGAGATCGTAAAGGCAGGACAGATTTTACTGGAGTTAGAATCAGATTTAGTTCGTGCTGAGCTTGAGCAGTTGCATCAAAGACAGACAGGTCAACAGAATCGGCTGGCGCAGTTGGACATACTCAAGAATCAATTGATGCTGGGGCTGCATACCCAACAGCAACAGAACCAAGCTCAAGAATTGGAAAAACAGGTTCAAGTGGAGCAGGCAAAGTATAATCTAGATTCTCTCAAGAATATCCATAATTTACAAAAAGAGGAAAAACTGGCCCAAATCAATCAAGTTAAGCAATCCATTGAGTCGAGCCAAGCAACTTATAAATTAGCATTAATTCGGTTATCAGCTGCCCAGGAAAGACTCCCACGCTACAAACAAGCGTTTGAGGAAGGTGTCATTTCACAAGACCGCTTCATTGAAGCGGAACAGCTGGTAAAAGAAAACTATCAAAGCGTTGTGCAAGCTCAGTCCGATATTTTGCAAGCCAAGTCCCGCCTCAAAGAGCAGCAAGGCGGCTACGAGCGGATTATTCATGAAGCTAAGGCTGATATTCAGCAAGCTGAACTTCGCCTTAAAGAACAGAAACGTAGCTATCAGAGTCTAGTGCAAGGCAGTAAACTGGCGATGCTAAAAATTGAGGAACAGCTGAAGAATCTGGAAACAGAAATTACTACCCTGCAAGCAGAAATTGCCCAGGCTAAAACCCAGATTAAATCCTTGGAATTTCAGTTAGAGCAACGAGTACTCAAAGCTCCTGCTACTGGCACAGTTTTTCATTTGCCCATCCAAGGCGCTGGGGATGTTGTCCAACCGGGAGAGGTAATTGTAGAGATTGCACCAGAGAATTCATCCCTAGTACTCCGAGCCCAAATAGCCACTACAGAGAGTGGGTCTTTACAGGTAGGAATGCCAGTGAAGATGAAGTTTGATGCCTATCCCTTCCAAAACTATGGGGTATTGAAAGGTAACCTGAGTTGGATTTCTCCAGACTCGAAGATGACAGAAACCAACCAAGGCAAGCTAGAAAGTTTTGAACTGGAAATCGAGTTAGAAAAGCCCTATATCGAAGCCCAAAACAAAAAGATTACCTTAACTCCAGGTCAGACGGCAACAGCCGAGGTGATTGTCCGGCAACGTCGTGTTATTGATTTCGTTCTGGATCCATTTAAGAAGTTGCAAAAAAGTGGTTTGGAGCTTTGACATTAATTTTTGAATAATCACCAACGTGATCTTATATATAGGTTCTCATAGCTATGAAATACACAGGATTTTTTCCCTACTCCCTACTCCCTACTCCCTACTCCCTACTCCCTACTCCCTACTCCCTAAAACCCATAATGAAAGTACCTCACCCCATTAATAACTGCTATATCTGTAATGAATGTAACTGTGTATAGGTTCCATCTTTAGCCAGCAGTTGAGCGTGATTGCCAACTTCTACAATATGCCCTCGTTCCATAACTACAATCCGGTCAGCTTTCCGAATTGTTGACAGGCGATGAGCTACCACAAACGTTGTGCGGTTTTCCATCAAGTGTTCCAAAGCTTCCTGAATCAAAGCTTCCGAAGCAGTATCTAGAGACGATGTTGCTTCATCGAGAACTAACACCCTTGGATTACGAATTAAAGCACGAGCAATAGCTAGTCGTTGCCGTTGACCACCAGAAAGTTTTGCCCCATTTTCCCCAATTAGAGTATCAAGTCCCGAGGGCAATTCCTGAATAAATTCTAAAGCATTGGCATCCTGAATCGCCTTGAGTAACTGTTCTTCATCCAATTGTTCACTGCCGTACACAATATTCTCTCGCACCGTACCTTCAAATAAGATAGTCTCCTGGGAAACCACTGAGAGGAATTTCCGATAGGTCTGTAGGTCGAGGCTACTCATATCTGTACCATCTAGTAAAACTCTTCCGGTCGTGGGAGCCATGAAACCAATAATCAGACTTAATAAGGTAGATTTTCCGGCTCCGGATGGTCCGACGATGGCAATGGTTTCGCCAGGATTGACCTGTAGACAAAAGTCTTCAATGGCAAACTGTTCCGTATCGGGATACTTATAACTAAGGGACTCAAAGGTGAATTCACCACGCACCTGTTGCAGAGCTATCTTACCAGGATTGCGCTCTAGGTCAGGACACTCCAGAATTTCACCGACTGAGCGAATGGATTCAAAACCTTTGCCAATCTGTGGCAATACAGCTAAGATTTGCACTATCGAGTTAGTCAGGGAATCAAAATAGCCGGTCAGTAACACCACATCCCCCACTGTGATTGACCATTGCTTGGTATAGACTAACCAGGCTGAGGTGATCAAGCAAATCAGACTGAATAACCGTAGGGTTACCCAAGAAGAGGAATCGGTGATAGCGTTAATCGAGTCAAGTCGCACCGCTGCCTCTTTGACAGTCACTAGCTTGCCATCAATCCGTTCCATCTCAGTCTGTTGAGCACCATGAGCTCGTGTGACTGGGATTAGCTGAATCATCTCGATTAAGCTAGCTGCCATTTCTTCTAGTTGTTGTCGGAAAGCAGAATTGCGATCGCGAATCGGTCCTCTGAGTACCGAAATCAGAATCACAGCGGCTGGGACAGTTCCCAGGAAGAACAGCAGGAACCAAGGAGCACGAATAGCAGTAGCGACAATTGCTACTAAGATAGTTAGCATAGCTGCAGGGACAAACTGGAACAGGGTTGTTGCCAACCCTTGAATTTGTTCCACATCCCGCAAGAGTTTGGTTTGTAGTGCTCCCTTGCTGTTATTTTTGTAGAATCCAATCGAAAGCAGTTGCAGCTGCTGGGTGATTACTGAGCGCAGATTCGACTCCATGTTGCGAGTCGCGAGACTCATAAACCGGATGTGTAAGTAATGGGTGGGGATATTTTGCAGTACAGAAATCCCTAGGATAGCCCCATTAATCCATAACTCCGACAGTGGGTGAGTGCTTGGGTTGGAAATAATATCAATCACATTAGCAATCACCAATGGTCTGATCCATTCCGGACTGTGTTTGATCACATACATCGCCATCGAAAGTCCGATTTTACCTAGGTCTTGGCGGTAGAGATAAAGTAGTGTCCGGAAGGGGTACTCACTCCGATACTCTTGAGGAGGTGACTCCTTGGGTAGATTAGATGGTGCCGTAACACTTGCCACTGATAATGCTTTCATGTCCCCAGTCTGTATGTCTCCTCTAACTGCTACTGTCTTGCCACATGGACTGTAAAGAAACAGACAAGGAATTGTCTCTTTTTATAAAGAAACAAAAAATATTTTTTTTATCAAAACTAGGTATTTTTGACAGTCTTTATCGTCGCCAAAAATAGTACTCTGTGAAAATTAATTGGAGCGCAAAATCATAACAGCAAATAGCCAGATTTACTATTGTTTAATTGCCGTGATCTTCTTCTTTGCTCTGGATTGGGTTTGTATTTTAGGTTCTTCAGTACCTTTTATGCTAAATTTCAACTTAAAAAACTCAGAAAGCTTACTGTATAAGGAAAATGAGGCTATTTAACTAACAAAATTTTCTGAATACGGCCTCTTTACACTACTCCCTGCTCCCTGCTCCCTTAGCTAAAGTGTTTATTTAGCATAACAAGTACGGAAGAGCCGTATTTTATATATTATTGTCTGAGCCAGTAAGTATTTGATAATGGGTAAACACAGCCACAAAACATTCTATTTATAATATTATTGTTCCCTGAGATTTTTTGTTAAAACTGAAGTCTGTGGACTATTGTGGTAAGGGCTAGGGCTCAAGGAGAGCAAGGCTGATGATTGAACCCAGAAAAAAAGGCTTTTTCCAGACTCGACCCATCCTTCCCCCTTGAGTATTTCAATAGACCTCTTGCAAAAGTATTTTTATAATAGTGTTTGCGTCAATTCTTGTCCACTGTTCCCTGTTCCCAGATCCGCTGTTCCCGACAACTGCCGCGAAGTCTAATAGCTACCGTTGTAAACTTCTAGGATCGAGAGCATCCCGCAAGCCATCCCCAAGTAAATTAAACGCCAACACTGTCAGAATAATCAGCAGTGCTGGGGGCCAAATCAACCAAGGCTGTAGCACGATGATTGAGGCATTGGTTGCCAAAGACAACAAATTTCCCCAGGACGGATCCGGTTGCTGAATTCCCAACCCAATCAAACTCAGCACCGACTCGGCCACAATGAAACCAGGAACTGCCAAGGTTGCTGATATAATCACATAGGAAGCTGTCTGGGGCAGAACGTGGCGTACAATGATATAAAAGGGATTCGCCCCCATAGTTTTGGCAGCTTGGACAAATTCCCGCTCCTTAATCGATAACACCTGTCCTCGGATCACTCGTGCTAAGCCAGACCAGCTAATAAACGAGGTAATCAAAACAATTAACAAAAACCGTTGGGCACTAGTTAGACCAGGTGGTAGCACAGCAGCTAAGGCGACGAGTAGGTAAATACCAGGAATAGTCATCAAAACTTCTACCAGACGCATGATGATCCCATCTACCCAGCCGCCGAAATAGCCGGAAATTCCCCCAATGATTAGACCAAGGGGAAAGGAGATCGCAATTCCGACTAGACCAATACTAAGACTAATCCGACCCCCATACACCAAGCGACTAAACTGATCACGAGCTTGCTCATCGGTACCTAATAGATTAATCTTACCCTCACCCACCGTACCGAACAGGTGACGGTTAAAGGGAATCGCTCCAAACAACTTATACTCCCGACCTGGAACAAATAGACCCACGGGCGACGGCTTTTGCCAGTCTACATTTAGTTTGCGATCGCCTGTCTCTAAATCCGTTGGTCCTTGGGTTGTGGGATAGACATGGGGACCAATAAACTTTTTGGTTTGCTGGTTACGCCAGTAGATCTTGGTAGGTGGTAGCAGGGAACCATCTGGCTGAGACACATAAGGATCGTAGGGAGCAACAACATCTGCTGCAATGACAATTAGATAAAACGTCAATAATAGCAATGCCCCAAAACGGGCGAGAGGGTTCTTGGTAAGTTTTTGCCACCAGTTCATAGGATTCTGACTCCGAAAGGGCGAAAAGCACCTCGCGTTTACTTAGTATGGGTCTTATTAGTATGGGTCTTATTAGTATGGGCGTGTCTTGCATTAGCTATGTTTTACCCATACCCCATACTAATAAGATGGTATCGAAATCTGGTCCAACCACCCTTGACCCAACACCCTTGACCCTAACACCGTTCACCCTTAAGCCTTGACCTTTAATACCTTCTGATTATATAGCGTTGATCATAGTGATGAGGTACACAGGATTTTTTCCCTATTCCCTATTCCCTATTCCCTATTCCCTGTTCCCTAAAACCCAAGAGCCTAAGTACCTCACCCCATTAGGAACTGCTATACATTCACCTTTTGTGTCATTTTCACCATTCCATTGTGATTGTGTGAGTGTTCGACCACAAACACATTGGAGAAGAGATTAGCCGTAATTTGTTTACCTTCCTGAGTTAAGGATAGGTAACGCAAGGCATCCTGAATATAAGGATATACCCCATTCCAGTAAAACTTAGAGTAGCCTTCCCGCAGATCTCCAGGATGGCGGTACCCAATGGCTTTGTTAAATCCAGTTTCTTCAAACTCGTAGAACAAAGCACTAGTTTTTTTGAGATAGCGTGGGTCACTCAGTTGACCAATCAAGTCAGAAGCGCGAATCAATCCAGGATAGTTACCTGTATCTTGATGATCCCCTTGCTTCGGCACAGGGAAACGAGTCAGTTCAATGTTGCGCTTGATAAACTCAGCATCAATCAGGTTGTGACCACCAAAGCGCTCATCAATAAATAATTTTGCCCGATCAACATGATAAGGAGTCAGAGCAGCATCGGTAGACCCTTGGGGTAAATGAACCATCTCCCCATTTTGACCAGTAGCGTAGAGTCGTTCATTTTCTCGGTCTTGGCGACATACTCCTTTAACATAGCCAATATCATGACATGCCAAAGAAATGATAAAGTGTAACCAGTTATCAGGAGTTACACCACCTTCGCGGATATGTTTGCCTCGCAAAATCTCCTGTCCGACGAGGGTAACTAGGATGGAGTGTTCTACATCGTGATAGAGGGCATCACTGTTGGCGATATTTTCCATCGCCATGCTGCCAGCCCAAGCAATTATATCTTCGTTGTCAGGGTTGAGTCCCCCGTAAGTTCGGCGGTAGCCTTCCCGGAGTCTTATAACAAAGGCGTTAATTAGAATTTCAGTGGTGTTAAACATGTTTTTTGATTGACTTAAATGCTAAGACTTAGTCCAGTATTCCCATGACACTGGCTTAGTTTTACTAGTTTGGTAGAATTGAATTTTTGGTAGTTTAACCTTTTGTATAGCTCGCTTAGGGTTAACGCCTCAGATCTAAACTCTCAGAGCTAAACTGGGTAATCCTTGGGCGCTATATCAGCAGCAATGGCGAACGCTAATATTTGTCTACAGCTTACCAAAAAGCCAAGCTGAAAGCCTCGATCAGATCCTGTCCAGGTAATTTCCTTAATAAAAATCTGCCCCATCTCCCTATCAATCTTGTTTATGATGGGTATTCTTGCGCACTTGATCTAGCAGTTTTCAATCCGGTGAAGTACCTGACCCAATTAAGAAGTGCTATAATACCAATACTTGTTAAATATTAGTTAAATAATAGTTAAAGGATTGCGGGTGTAATTCAGTGGTAGAATGTCAGCTTCCCAAGCTGAACGTCGTCGGTTCGAGTCCGATCACCCGCTTGTTGATTTGTAAGCATTCAGCCGTCAGCTAATGCTTCACAGGCTAGAAGCCTGTGCCACGCACGCTACTTGAGGTGCTATCAGGCGCTTTAACTGCATGGGGTCAGATGAGTAAAACGAGTGGGGATTTTCAACCAGTCGTACCAGCACCCCCCAGCTTGTTTACTACCTCCCGTTGATTAGCTGACGGCACCTCAAGTAGCGTGAGCCTTGGCCTATGGCCACGCTACGCGAATGGCTCACGGCTGATAGCTGAATGCTTACGTTGATTTTATCCTAATCAGCATCCCTTGGTGAATAAATCACACCAGGTGTGTGGTCAGGATTAATTTCAACCACCAAGTCTACTAGATTTGGGTTTCTAGTCAGGGGTGTAATGAATAATTCTGGATGGAGAGCTTTCCAAAAATAGTTGACAAAATCTCTAATTTGTGCATCTCCCATCCCGGACTTCCCCTGAGCAATCATCTGTTTCTCTGCCTGTAGTCGCCATTGCTGACTGAGGCGGTAGTCAGTAGGGTAGAGTACCATCAATCGGTCTAATCGTTCCCAGAGGGGTACATAAAGTTTCAGTTGCTGATTCATATCCCGAGCAAACTCTCGGTCTTCCAGGGTCTGAATCGGTTCTGGAAGGGAACCATCAAACACTTCTGGCTCAATGGGTCGAACCCCAACAAACCACCCTTCAAACAATACAATATCAATACTTTCGACCACCTCTGGAGTGATTCGGTCTCCAGCCCCCCCAAAAGCTGACTTATCAAACCGAGGCACGAGGATTTCTGCGGTAGGGGAAGGGGATCGTAATTGGTCTAATAGCTGTAAACCCAGCTCAACATCATGAGTGCCAGGGGGACCACGCCAGATCAGCCTGCGGTCTTGTTCTTGAAGCTGTTGTCGCTCCTTGTAGGTTTTGTAGAGGTCATCGATAGACAAGCTGAGAGTGCGTTCGCTGAAAGCGGGACTATCGGCAGAGCCGACGCTACGCGAACGTCCATCGCCTAGCTTGTGGAGAATCACACTTAAGACTGCGGCTAGAGTGGTTTTCCCGGTGCCCTGCCCTCCTAATATGCCCTGAATCAAAGGACGTCCCAGCTGTTTACGACAGGATACCAACTCCATGGCTAAAGGAAGCCAGAGGTTCCAGAGGCATAAGAGAGTCTTTTGCTGTTTTTCAGGAGTAGTTTCAAAATACGGTAGACGGAGAATATCTGGGTAGACTATCTCAAACAAATGCGATCGCATTTGGATTACCTGTTCACCATTATCCTCTGTGATGCCAAACGCCTTTGCCTTTAGGTGATCAGCCAGTTCCTCAGCCAAGAGTTGCTGACATTCAAGGGAATTTGGTGTTTGTCCTGATACCCACTGCTCGAGAATTTGACCAACGCTCTTGGTGTCTCTTCTCATTTATCGTTTTTCGGTCAGTAGTTGCATGGGAAATATCGCTTCTGAGGAATCGGGAGTGATTAATAACTGATTACTAACTGATTACTATTTTAAGACCCAAGCTTGAATGCTTCTAAATACATACTGTATACCAGACCAATTTTAAAAGAATTGACTATATCTGCCAACCATGAAACCCGGTCAACGGTTTGATTTGATTTGCCTTTTGGAAATTTACCGCTATAAATCAACCAGCTAAGTGGTTCTGTAAAAATAATCAACATCCCAGATACTATCCACTTCTGGCCAGTTCCTGCTATGGTACACAGGGCTTGTCCTACCAAGAAGCCAAACAGGAAGCTAATCAGGACCATCGACAGGCGTCGCCAGGGATTAGCAAACCATAGCCCCAGCCGCGTCCATAAAAAATCAACTAAATTATTAAGACGGGTATTCTGCATCTACTACACTCGTTGAAATAAGAATAACACACGTGTAGACCATGCTATCCGGTTTTGGAATTATGATAGCGTGCTAGACCTCAATCACCCCCTAGCCCATTGATGAAGTTTACGTTAGCTAATAGTTTGAAAAATTGGTGGCAATCTTGGCAACAGCATCCCACCACCATCTGGATACTTTCTATTCTGTGGTTACTGCTGATCAGCTGGCTAGCTTTTTTGTGGAATTTGGGCAACATCGGTTTGGTAGATGAAACTGAACCCTTGTTTGCTGAGGCCGCTCGCCAGATGACGGTGACAGGTGACTGGATTACCCCTTATTTCAATGGTGAGACTCGCTTTGATAAACCCCCCCTAATCTACTGGTTGATGGCAATTGGTTACCGGTTGATTGGGGTGAATGAATGGGCAGTAAGACTGCCGTCAGCCTTGAGTGCGATCGCATTAACTGGATTAGCCTTTTACACCCTACGATATTATGGGATTTCCCGTCCTGCTGCCTTTACCCCTGATGTAGATTCTACTCAGCACAGGGATAGCAAAATCAACCCTTCCTATCCCCAGCGCCAGTTGTGGCTCTGTGCCTGGATTGGTTCGACCCTGATGGCAGTGAATCTTCAAACCATTATCTGGGCAAGAACCGGTGTCTCAGATATGCTACTCAGCGGCTGTGTAGGGGGTGCATTACTAAGCTTTTTTCTAGGGTATGCCCATCGAAACCATAGGAACACAGGAGCACAGGAGCTCGGAAGCAGCGGAACAACTGTTGCCAAAAGCCCCTCACCCCCTCACAAATACCCTTGCCGTTGGTACCTAGCCTGTTATGTGCTCATTGCTCTAGCTATCCTTACCAAAGGACCAGTGGGTATCGTTCTACCCACAGTAATTATTGGTGGTTTTCTGCTTTACCTGGGCAATGGCAGGGAAGTATTGCAGGAAATGTGCTTATTTAGAGGCATTGTGATTATTTTGGCTCTGACACTGCCTTGGTATGTATTAGTAACCCTAGCCAATGGGCAAGGCTATATCGACTCGTTTTTTGGCTATCACAATATTCAACGCTTTACTCGCACCGTTAACCGCCACGCTGGGCCTTGGTATTTTTATTTTCCAGTAGTACTGGTAGCTTTTGCCCCTTGGTCGAGCTACTTGCCGTTTGCGATCGCACGACTAAAATTTTGGCGGCGGCTGCGGTGGCGTAACTCACCCCGTTCTACTCATTTGGGTTTATTTGCTCTGTTCTGGTTTGTAGGGATTTTCGGCTTTTTTACCATTGCTGCCACTAAACTACCCAGCTATGTGCTACCCCTAATTCCAGCTGCCGCCATTCTTTTGGCTTTATTGTGGAGTGACCAACTCACCCATACTAGAACCCTTTCCTGGTCTGCCCCTGTGCCCCTTTCCCCATCCATGCTACTCAGTAGCCTATTTAACCTGTTGTTGTTAATTGCCCTTGCCAGTGCCATTTTCTTGGCTCCGGAATATATCGGTAGTGGACCAGCGGCACCCGACTTACCGGAGCAGTTGCAAGAATCCGGCTTAATGGTGAGGGGAGGTATTATTTGGAGTTTAACCGCTATTGTAGCAGCACTGTTGCTGTGGCGACGTTGGTTGTTTGGGGTATGGATAGTCAACCTAGTGGGATTTTTAGCCTTTCTTATTTTCGTGTTGACCCCGACTTTCTTGTTAGTGGATCAAGTGCGTCAATTACCCCTACGGCAATTATCTGCCATTGCTGTTCAAGAAAAGCAATCCTCAGAAGAATTGATTATGATTGGTTTCAAAAAACCCAGTGTGGTTTTTTACACCCAGCAACCCGTCACCTACATGAGCAAAGGGAAAAAAGCACGAAATTACATGAAAGAAATAGCAGTGACTCAGCCTTCACCTCCCTCAGTTTTGATGTTAGCTAGGAATAAAAGGCTAAAGAAAGCCAAGCTAAAACCTGACCAATATACTACCTTAGCTAGTCTTGGTCCCTATAAACTGATTCGGGTTTCAAAACAAATTTTTGTTGATAACTCTAAACTTAAAAATTGAAAATTAAGTTGTCACACTTCATAATTCATACTTCATACTTCATGCTTCATACTTCACAATTTTATTCAAATAACAAATTACTAATTATTAGCTGTTGACTAGTCAACCAACCAAAATTGACATCATTATTCTACTTCTGTTGCTTCTGTTCTAATAGTTGATTGAGTCTGGAGCCGTGCTTTTGAGCCAGATTGCTCGGTCGATAATCGGGCCGCTTCAGCCAGCGTTCTATTACACTCTCATGAAGGTCATCAAAGTTATCAGAAATCTCCCGTAGCTTGCGGCCTGTGAACTTGAATAGACCCAGATTATTTTTGAAATCAATTTCATAGTCAAGGTTGATACCAGTGGGAATTGCGCTTGGGTCAAACTCAAGACCAAGACCGATCTTGCCGATTGAGTCCATCATCCACTGCAGTGCGCAGTCGGACAAACCGCTCTGCTCCTGGGAGCCACCGCCAATGGAGCCGTGAACCCCTGGAAACCATACTTCACGAACAACCTGGGTCTGGGAAAGGTGGCTTTTGTCCATTGGAGTCACGTCAAAGACTTTGCGCTGCTCATCAATGGATACAGCGTGCAACCCATGCTCAATAATCGGACTCAAAGAGGTATCGTGGAATCTGTACCTCTTGTTGATCCTTTTGTCAAACCACAACAAGGGAGATAAATTAGGGATACCAAGGGAACCAACGGTGTCCCAGCAGCCAAGCAAGGTAATGGGGACACTTTCTCCGTATTTTTCGCGGAATGCTACCATTTGTTGGTGATTGGGCTTGATATCCCGAGAGCGGTACATTTCGTAGGCTTCCGGAGCTTTATCGATCTCAATCCGAGATAGCAAGCCTGAGTTATAAATCATTCCAGCGAGACTGCGCACGGTGTAAGCCCCACGACTGAAACCGAACAGGTAGATTTCGTCACCAGGGGCGTAGTTCAGGCAAAGAAAGCGATAAGCATCCTGGATATTGGTATCAATCCCTTTGCCAAAAGCCCCACCGAAAAGCTTGCTCTTCAGAGAGTCTTCTGTGCCAATTCCCTCATCGTAGAATACGATTTGTGAAACTCCGTCACTACCCAATGGTTTAACTGCCTGAGAAATCTTAACCACATTGCTTGGGTAAGTACTTGATAACTCTTGCCATGTTCCATCACAACATACCACAAGACGTTTCATGGTCTACCTCCTTTAAAAAACTTACTTACTTTTACTTACTATTTAAATTAACGTAAATACTTTCGAACAACTCAGATGATAAAGCGATCGCTCCATTCATTAACCATAAGCCATACTATTGTTTGCACTTAGTTTTGGTGAAATTACTATTGGAACATCATTTTTTAAACCGTTTATAGTTTTTTTGTTTGCCGTTGTAATTTTTATTTTTATTAGTGTTATTACGTTTTATTTAACCAACCTTTAATTAGTTTTAGTAAAATGAATTAACCATTACGCTATTAATTAACAACAAATATTAACTATCTTCAGATATAAATGCTAAAGTAAACGTGATAGAAATAAAAATAACTTTGGGTGGATAAGAGCTGTCTTATCCATATTAGCTTGAATTTAGAAAAAATGCTCATGCCATAATCTTTGATTTGCCGTGGTATCAATTGCAACCAACCAATAAATTGGGCGAAGGGCATCTTTATGGTAAACTACCCTGAGTTGTCGGACAATATGACCGACTTGCATCCCACCCCTTTAAAGGGTGTGGTTCATGACCTGCTTAATCTGTTTCAATAACTGGGTCATTGACTGAGAATTCCAGTGTACAATCTGAGTAGCAATTTTCTCAAGCAGCAAATCCAACTGAGAATTCAAGTTACTACTGTTACTACTCTGGATTACTGGATCGTGCTGCTTAGCGTCTAATCGATGATCCAAAACCAGAATTGGTGGTCGCTCTGGCAATTGAGCAAGAGTTATCAATCCTTTCGAATGTTCTGAAGGATTAGTGAGATCTGTTAATCGAATCAGCAGCAAGTCCACACTTTTTCCCTGAATTTGACGGTATACTTCTGCCCAAGAACAGGCTAGTAAGCTGCAATAACCAGCAGTTTGTAAGTATTGAATCAGTGCCTGTAGCCAAGATGTTGATGATTTTCCGGCCATTGACAACCCGTAGGATAAGTGAGACGATTCAACGTTCAATCTGTTAACCTGTAACGGATTACCCCTAAACTTTGTCCTCTGCTCCCCCGTGTCCATCACTAAAATGGTAGGCTTGCAACTGATTCCAGCTGCCACTTGAATGACTTGCAGTATGGCAGCCATCTTTTGTTGATTATTTGGTGCTAAACAGGGATAGACCGAAAGACCAGTTACTTGATTAGCTGCTTCTGTAGTTTGGTGATCCAGGGTTACTAGTGGTAAACTACTCAAGCCAGGATATGATGAAAACTGATTCAAGTAGATGAAAGGGTCTATTAGTCGAGCACCATTTAATACAATCACATCTGGATTCCAAACCCGGCTCAATAACTCAGCTTGATCGAAATCATCGGCTTCGAGTACCCGATAATTGAGGTCTAAGTGTTCTAGACTCAATAGTGAAGTTAACTCATAAGTCAGTTCAGACGAGTCAGGGTTCTGGTAATAATCTACATAATAGCCTTTTCGCCCATCACCAGGATTGAGATAGAGAATCGTTAGCACACTACTGGTATTACTCTCGTCTTGAGCCAGGCGAGACAGGTTTTCTCGTAATGCTTCCTCTTGTACTGGCAGACTTAAGAAACCATCAGCTTTGTTGTGGGTGGCCTGCTGTTTTTCGGCCTGGGTGGCTGTTACCAAAACCGGGATGTGATTAGTTTGGGCATCGGACTTTAGCAGTGTTAGGACATCCCAACCAGAAAGTTTTGGTAGTAGGGGATTGAGTAAAATAGCATAGGGTTGTAGACGACGGGCTTTTTCGATTGCTTCCGTACCAGAGCGGGCAACTACCACCCAATAGCCTAAACTCTTGAGCTGTTCCGTCAATCCTTCCAGGTAACGAGGTACAGCTTCCACAATTAACACTAAACGGTTGGGCGTCGAAGATGGGGGGTGAGAATTTGCCGTCGGGGCAATCCCTGATAGTTGCTCATCCCAATTGTCCGATTGATCAGAGGACGCCTGGGGAGGACAAGGGGGGAATAGTAAGGTAAACTGACTACCGACCCCTGCCTTGGAAATAAACGAGACATCTCCACCATGCAAGTGAGCTAGATGTTGTGTTAAGACTAATCCCAGACCCGTCCCCTCAAAGCTACGAGTGAGGGGCTTTTCCAGCTGTTGGAATTTCTGAAAGATCAAGTGCTGTTTATCAGCGGGAATACCAATGCCAGTGTCCCAGACCGTGAAAGCAATCCAACCTTGCCACCAATTGACCTTCAGACCAATTTCACCACTGCCATCGGTAAACTTAAAGGCATTAGAAAACAGATGCACCAACATTTGCCGTAAGCGCAACTCGTCAGCAATCAGCATTTCTAAACCCGGTTCAATCTCTAGGGTGAATTTTGTGGGATAATTTCGATTGTTGTCCTCGGAGTGTTTTGAGTCTATCTCAGAGCGAGCCTGGTCATAAGCGCGATCGCATACAGTCCGAATTTGCACCGGTTCGACGGTAAGTTTCAGCTGACCAGTCTCCATACGGGTCAAATCCAGAATATCGTTGACCACAGCCATTAGCTTACGTCCACTCTGATAAATTAACTGCGCATAACGGGATTGACGTTGATTGAGTTCCCCTAGGGCTTGGTCTTTCAACAAAGTTGACAAACCCAAAATCGCAGTTATAGGTGTTTTCAGTTCGTGGCTAATGCAAGCTAAAAACTCATCTTTGAGTCGGTTGAGTTGCACTAAATCAGCATTTTTCGCTGCCAGTTCTTGGGCAAAGAGTCGTTGCTCTGTGGTATCTTGAGCCAACACTAGGTTAATGGTCTCCTTAGGTGACTCAGACCGAGATGGGGAATAGTTAAAAGCTACCTTAGGCTCGCAACTGTCAGTTTCTAGTCCTCCTTCCCAAAGAGCAGCGATAGCAGGTGACAGAGGAATTTTGACAAACGAGAATACCCGCTCCTGGCTGTTTGAAAGAGTTGGATCAGTTGGCGCAGCGGTTTCCTGGCAGGGGGTATGGTTTCCCCTAGTTTTCGTGACTGGTGGTGAAAAGAGTAGCACGCGCTCATGAATAGTGGTTGCTGCTTGATAGGGAGTATCAAGAGCACAGTATTGCCCCACAGCACCTGATTCAGATGTTTTGTCTCCCTGGTCAGAAACATTGCCCACAGATAATGGCCATTGTCCTGAAGATCGAGGAGCAGATTGGTCATGGAAGGTTGGGGAATTCTGGGTATCAGGCTGACGCCACTGGAAGTCTAACGATGTCAAGGGCTCTTCCATCGATTGCTTCAAACCTTCCTTACTGACTTCCCTCGGTACATGATTAGATAACAGACGATTGTAAGAAGAACGGTAGGGTATCTTTTCCCTAGCTCCAGGGTTTTTCATAGCAGAGGTAGTATTCTTAGTGCCTGTGGTGCTACTATTTCCCGGATTCCCCTCGGATGATGTCTCAATCTGCTCACGCCAGGTCAGATTCTCAACTAAAACTTTTCCCGTCGAGGTTTGTATGCTTAGGGGTAATGGCAGTTGTTCTAACAGTTGCACTAAGGGTTTCATGCCCTTGAACTGGGCACTGTTAGTTAGGGCTTCCTCCTCAGTTTTCAGTCCTGAGTTGATTCGAGATGATAATCCTAGGGAATTGCCCCAAGAAGTCTTGGCTTTTAATCCATAGTCTGGGTGCTGAGTCCTGAAGGGATTAGGGTTCAGTCCCTTAGGTTGAGTAGGTTTTACTATGGATTCAGAACGTTGTTGGGTGAATGTCGATGCTAATGATTTTAACAGCAGGCAACTGTTAAGGAGTCCGATAAATTTCTGCTCCCCATCTACTAAGGCCCAGTGTTCCTTATATGGGATGGGGAATTGGTTAAATTCTCTATCCCAGTTGCTGCCCAACTCCCCTAACCCCCCCTCCCTACTTCCATGGTCTTGTAGGTAGTACCAGAATTGCTTCAGACTCAGCTTACCTGGTAGGATGGTTATGGGTTCAATGATGTTTGGATCTATCCAAGATAGTGGTTTGTGAAGAAAACCAGTTGTCATGGTTGCTCCTGAGCTACCTACCTTAGCTAAGGAGAGCAGGTGAGGCATGATCTGCCGTAGGTTCACCACTCCCACAGGATGTTGCTGTTCGCTGACTACCACAATCGAGTCATGCCTTGAAGCATGAAAAATATCTAGCAGAGTAGCCAACTCAGAAGTCCTTTGACAAACAGGAACTAGCTCGGCAAATTTTTGGATACTGGGAGTAGGCATGGACATAACCAATCTAGCTTCAACAGCGGTTGAGCGCTACAGTAGCAACACATCCTCCTAAAGTAGCAACAAAGGAATTAACTCAAGCCCAACAGGGCTAGACTATCCCCTAATGCTTGAAGAGCAAGTACTTTTCAATATACTGCTCAACACTGGGGATATAGTGAGGCGCGAAATCAAAATTAATTTCAATTATCAGACTGTTTCAATTTAATTTAATTTATATTAAGCCCATTGTTAAAAAAAATGTTAAAATCTTACTGGTTTAAGCACTCTTATATAGTAAGAGTAACCAGTTTGATATTCAGGACCTGTTGTGTTGCTTTCCCAACTAACCATATGTACGCTGATCAGTTCTGATGCCCTAGCTCAATCCCTTTCTCAGGTTTTGGGTAGCGAGCAATATATTGTACACTCTACTAGCTCAGAATCTGAGTTTTTCGAGGTGGTTGAGCAACATAAACAGGATCTTGATTGTTTGGTATTGCAGGATACCGACACACTTCCCCAGGTGATCCAGTACTTGTACCTGCAAGGAACCACCTTACCTGCAGTATTTTTGCTGAAGGACTCCCCAGAAACCCCCCCTAGGGTTGACAGCAATCAACAGCTCGGCTCTAACCAGACGACCCATAAATTCACCGCCAGGTCCAGGGCTCATCTGTTCCATCCGGCAGAAGTCGAACTTAGTATTCACCAATTACCTGAGATTGGCAATTTCATCCAACAGGCCATGACCAAGTTTTTGTCCCTGGCTCCCGCCTGTAACTTACCCAGGTCATCTGGCCCGGTTTATCCTACCCTCACAGTAGCTAATTACAGTTTCTTGAGTAAGCAGCAGCATCGGTTAGCTGAAAAACTCAGGGAAAGACTCGGATACCTTGGTGTGTACTACAAGAGAAATCCTCGGCTTTTTTTTCGTAATCTATCTCTCAACGACAGGGATGAGCTGTTAGAACACTTAAGATCAGAGTATCGTCAAATTGTTTTACAGTACTTTGCACCGGGAGATACCCTAAACCAAGACATTGATCATTTTGTAGAACAAGTGTTTTTTGCGGATATTTCTATATCTAAGATTGTAGAAATTCATATGGAACTGATGGATGAATTTTCCAAACAGTTGCAGCTGGAAGGGCGTAGAGAGGATATACTGCTTGACTATCGCCTGACGTTAATCGACGTGATTGCTCACTTAGGTGAAATGTATCGCCGTTCCATCCCCAGAGAACTGTAAGATCAGCAGAATCGGAGCAACATTGAGTAGTAAGCTTGATGGGAGGCTCTCCTAAAAACCGTTTCCTTGAGTTCCTTGATCCCTTGTATTGACCTTTAACCCATCTTCTCCTAAACTTACGAGCCTATGAGTTCCTATAAAAAAACCTATGTTCTCAAGCTTTATGTAGCTGGGAACACCCCCAACTCCGTCAGGGCTTTGAGAACACTGAAAACTATTCTCGAACAGGAATTCCAAGGGGTTTACGCTCTCAAAGTAATTGATGTTCTTAAGAGCCCCCAACTAGCTGAGGAAGATAAAATTTTGGCAACACCAACCTTGGCAAAAGTTTTACCGCCTCCTGTGCGAAAAATCATTGGGGACCTCTCGGATCGGGAAAAAGTCTTGATCGGCTTAGATTTGCTCTATGAAGAACTCCGTGAAGGAGATTTGGATTTCTAATTAGATTATACCATTTTAGATTAATAGTCAAGATTTAGCAAGTCAGCAACACCATTAAACTTTCTTTTTTTTTTGATTAAGAACATTTACTTACGACCAATATGAATCAATTGAATCAAAATGAACAATATCAAAACTCAGTAACAACGGTCGGTGTCCAGAAAATACGGACAATGATCGAAGGCTTCGATGAGATCTCTCATGGCGGTTTACCATCTGGTAGAACCACCCTGGTCAGTGGAACGTCTGGCACGGGAAAAACTCTATTAGCCGTTCAATTTCTCTACAACGGCATTAGCAATTTTGATGAAGCTGGTGTGTTTGTTACATTTGAAGAATCACCCACAGATATCACCAAAAATGCATCGAGCTTTGGTTGGGAGCTAAATAAACTAGTTAATGAAGGGAAGCTATTTATTCTGGATGCTTCCCCGGATCCAGAAGGACAGGACATTGTCGGCAACTTCGACCTGTCTGCCCTGATCGAGCGTATTCAGTACGCCATTCACAAATACAAAGCCAAGCGAGTTTCCATTGACTCAATCACTGCCATCTTTCAGCAGTACGATGCTGCTTCGGTAGTACGTCGAGAAATTTTTCGCCTAGTGGCACGCCTGAAAAACATTGGCGTAACCACCATTATGACCACAGAGCGAGTTGAAGAGTATGGACCAGTAGCTAGATTCGGGGTGGAAGAGTTTGTCTCGGATAATGTGGTCATTGTCCGTAATGTCCTGGAAGGGGAACGCCGACGCCGCACTATAGAAATTCTCAAGCTGCGGGGTACCACCCATATGAAAGGAGAATACCCCTTTACGATTACGGATCAAGGGATCAACATCTTCCCCTTAGGAGCAATGCGACTGACTCAACGGTCTTCCATGGCCAGAGTGTCTTCCGGAATCAACACTCTTGATGTTATGTGTGGTGGTGGTTTCTTTAAGGATTCCATTATCCTGGCAACGGGTGCCACAGGTACTGGCAAAACCTTGTTAGTCAGCAAGTTTATCGAAAATGCTTGCATACAAGGTGATCGCGCCATTCTGTTTGCTTACGAAGAATCTCGGGCTCAGCTATCTCGTAATGCATCGTCTTGGGGCATTAATTTTGAGGAAATGGAACAAAAGGGTTTATTAAAAATTCTTTGTTCTTATCCAGAATCAGCGGGGTTAGAAGACCACTTACAACGGATTAAAACAGAAATTGCTGAATTTAAACCCTCTCGCATTGCCATCGACTCTCTTTCTGCTTTAGCACGGGGAGTGAGCAACAATGCCTTTCGGCAGTTTGTGATTGGTGTGACGGGCTATGCGAAGCAAGAAGAAATTACCGGCTTTTTTACCAATACCACAGATAAATTTATGGGAGCTCACTCCATTACCGATTCCCATATTTCCACAATTACTGACACAATTATAATGCTACAGTATGTGGAAATTCGTGGTGAAATGTCCCGTGCTATCAATGTGTTTAAGATGCGTGGCTCTTGGCATGATACAGGGATCCGAGAGTACACTATCAGTAAGGATGGACCAGAAATTAAGGATTCCTTCCGCAATTACGAACGAATTATCAGTGGTTCTCCCACTCGTATTCCCGTCGATGAAAAGAGCGAACTATCTCGGATTGTTAAAGGCGTTCGTGATAAGTCGATGGAATAATATCGAGTCCGGTTAATCACTTCGTATTCAGTAAAATCCTTAATTGTTAATTGTTAATTGATACTTTACTATTTACAATTTTTAAGTTTCAATTTTCAATTAACGAAAAACCTTCAATGATAAGTAGTCAAATGGATACGATATGACTCTATCTCCTTCTGTGGATGGCTTCAAGTCACTGTCAGCCGATTTAGTAACACTGATTGACCAGCTACCTAATCTGGAAAATCGTCAATGGATCAAACGGTCTCTAGCAGTGCTAGTGCGACTAACTGAGGAAGAAATTGACCGTCTGGACTGGAAAATAATAACCGCTTCTCTAGAAGATATGGACCGGGCATTTCAAGTTTTTTATCCCTATCGTCATGTCCGGAAAGTTACCATTTTCGGTTCCTCACGCCTTGCGCCAAATACTCCTGAATATCAGCTGGCAGCTGAATTTGCCCATCATTTAACCCAGCAGGGATTTATGGTAATGACTGGTGCTGGTGGTGGCATTATGGAGGCAGGAAACAAAGGTGCTGGCTCTAAGCATTCGTTTGGTCTGAATATTCAACTACCGTTTGAGAACGGAGCAAATTCGTTTATCGCAGGGGATCCCAAGCTGATTGAGTTCAAGTATTTTTTCACTCGCAAGCTATTTTTTATCAAGGAAACTGATGCGCTTACCTTATTTCCTGGTGGCTTTGGTACTCAGGATGAAGCCTTTGAGTCTTTAACCCTTTGTCAAACAGGACGATTAGAACCAACTCCTTTAGTACTGATTGATAAACCTGGTGGCACCTACTGGAAAGATTGGGATGCTTATATTCAAAAGCACCTCATGCAACGGGGTTTGATCAGGCCAGAGGATTCCAGTCTCTATACCATCACAGATAACTTAGATGTGGCTTACGAAACAATTAATCGGTTTTACCGGGTTTATCACTCTAGCCGCTATGTCAGAGATCAATTCGTCATTCGCCTCAAATCTGAGTTGTCAGATGCTGAGCTTGAACAACTAAATCAGGATTTTAGCGATATCTTGGTTCAGGGACGGATTGAGAAAAGTCAGGTTTTACCAGAAGAACTACCTGATGAAACTGCTGAACTCCCCCGTCTGGTTTTCCACTTCAATCGACGAGATATTAGCCGTCTCTACCAGCTACTCGCTACTATTAATCACATGGGTGTTTCTCCAGAAAGTGCAACTCATCCGGAACTGAAATAAGGCTTGGATGCTTGCATCCTTAAAATACACAGGAGGCTCGACCAATGCCAATACCGGTAAATGACCCAATCGAGTGCTGGTAATGGAATTAGAGTAATAACTGAGTTGACGATTTAAGGTACAACACGATACTATCAGTATGTTGTTAACTGTAGCTAGGTGACATTGCACCTCAAACCAACCAAAAGCTGCTGAGTATCTAGGCGTTAACGTCAGCACACTAGCCCGATGGGAAAATCAATCATCCCGACTTATGCAACGAGCCTTCAAGACCAAGTTAAAACTCAATAACAAACAAAAAACCTTGATGGCTCAACACGCTGGGTATTCTAGGTGGGTCTGGAACTGGGCTTTAAACCTGTGGAAGGAAGCCGCATTAGCTGGACTCAAACCTTCAGCCAATAAGTTGAAAAAGTTCTATACTCATCATGTGAAGCCTCAGTATACCTGGCAGTCCACATTAAGTTCTAGGGTTTACCAATTTGCTTTCCTGCACTTAGGAGAAGCATTTAGTCGATTTTTTCAAGGGATTGCTCAACACCCTAAGTTCAAGAAAAAAGGTAGAAATGATAGCTTCACCCTAGATAATTGTGGGAAGGTCATGGAGTTTTCAGGAACTCGATTAAAACTCCCCTTTATTGGATGGGTTAGTACCTATGAACCTCTACCCGAAATCCAGACTAAGCGAGTCACAATCAGTCGAGTAGCTAATTCTTGGTATATCTCTGTAGCCTACGAATTTGAGTCGGAATCTACCCCAAAGTCTAGAGAATATCTGGGTGTTGATGTGGGAGTTAAAGTTTTAGCTACCTGTTCGGATGGGACTGTATTTCATAATCCCAGAGCATACAAGCAAGCTCAAAATAAACTAGCCCGACTTCAAAGAGAACTATCTAGAAGACAGATAGGTTCTAACAACAGAAATAAGACTCAGCTGAAATTAGCGAAAGTTCATCCCATCGCTAACATCCGGAAAGATGCAATCCATAAATTAACCTCTTGGCTTTGCAAGAACCACGCAGTCATTGGGTTAGAAAATTTGAATGTTTCCGGTCTGTTGAAAAACCACAAATTAGCAGGTGCTATAGCCGATGCCGCTCTTTATGAAATTCGTCGCCAGGTCGAATATAAGTCGGAGTGGTACGGCTGCCAACTGGTTTTTGCGGATAGGTTCTATCCATCCACTAAAACCTGTTCAAGCTGTGGTCATGTTCAAGAAATGCCACTCAAAGAACGAGTTTTTAATTGTGAGGCTTGCGATTACACCGCTGATCGTGATCTGAACGCAAGCCTTAATTTAGAACGTTATGCCGAGGGCTTCTCGGTTTAAGCCTGTGGAATAGGAAGTGCCGACACCCTATGAAACCCAGATAATCTGGAGGAAGCAGGAAGGGAACTTTAACACGGTTTCTACCGAGTTATATCAGTTTCTCAGAGCAGCTACTGGATCTTAAAATTCCAGAAGGGGTGCAAGGGCTATCGCATCTAAGTCAACAGACTGCAATAATTTCACCCAATCCTTCATCAGCAGGTCATTGTTAGAATTTTGCTGACGTAGCTTAGCTAGAGCATTAAGGGTATCATACCAGATCCCTGATCTGGCATAGATAATCGCTTTCTGTTCTAATGTCGCTTGGTCTAACTGATTTTTCAGGGATGGGTTGAGTGACATCCGTTTTACCCAGCCTGTCACTACAGGAGACCCCAGTCGCTCACATTTAGCCACAAAGTACCAACGATACTGTTTACCAACCTCAAGGGAGGCGACTGTTGATGGAAGTTCGATGCCTACTACACTTGGTGAGGAGGATGAGGCCACAAATTTAGTCCAGTAGATTTCGTTATGGTTTTCATCTTGTAGCACAAACTCCAAAGGCAAGTCCGGTGTCAGGGCATATGGAACATAAAACCAGAAGGTGGGATGAGAAACAACGGTTAAGCCGAAAACCGATTCTGTTCGCATTTGACCCTCACTGGCCATGCTGGGAGTAGCAGGGACCAAGGCAGTCAAAGGTGGCTCGACTTTTGGACATCGAGGCCCACCACGGGTTGCCGCTGCTTTTCGTTTACCGGGTACGCCTCGTTCCGGTACATTTGGTGGCATCCAAGCTAGACTGATCGCTAATGGCTGTAGAGTTCTTGAAGTAATTCGCTCTTGGTCTAGGTGGTTTTGAGCCACTTCTGCTTTTGGGGAACGTTGATCTGAGTCCAACCGGGAATTACTAGGATTTGCTGTTGAAATTCCTGGCAAGGCAATACTGCTACTAAAGCTGACAATTGCTAATGTCAGTCCTAAGATTGGCGGTGCTAACGGTAGTTTTATCTTGCTCATGATTCATAAAGAGTAATTTTTAAGGAATGTTTCCTTGTGATTGGTCAGGTGATTGGTCAGTTGTTAGTTTTTATCCCTAGTTTTTTCGATTCCCGGTGCGCTTACAGTCGTCGAATTCAATTCGCCACGGGTCGCACCGCCTCTTTGCATGCCTCATGATCACTCAATTGAGTGTATAGCGCTACGGGCAATGGCATTGGCAAGAGGCAAAAGTTTACTACAAAAGCGCAGGTGCGCTTTCCGCATCTAATTATTAAATTCGCCACGGGTCGCACCTTTTTCAGGTTGTATCAATGTCAAACACCTTAATAGGTAGTGCTATATCTAATTTTTACTACTGACCAGTGATTATTTTCTATATCTAGTTTGGGGTCTTCAGTACCTTTTATGCGAAAGTTCCAGTTAAAAAACTCATAAAGCTTACTTTACAAGCGATCCAGCTTCGGAACAGGGGAGGCAGTGGGGCCAAAGGGGTTTCCCACGGGGGAAACAGCGGTGCGGACGCAGGTTTCCTTTGAATTACCGTAAGGAGAGGGGAGCCTTGTCTTGATCCCAATCGCGAGTGGGGGAAACCACTCGGGCAATAATCAAGACAGGAAAATTCTGCTATTCAACTCACAAAATTTTCTGAATACGGCCTTTTTCCACTATTCCCTGCTCCGAAGTCCCTGCTCCGAAGTCCCTGCTCCGAAGTCCGTACTCCGAAGTCCCTTTGCCAGACTGTTTATTTAGCATAACAAGTACCGAAGAACCTTAGTTTGATCTACAATCTAGTAATTGACGAATCCAGAATTTAAAAATGTTTCATTTTCAGGACTTACTTAGCTATTATAGCTTGTGAATTTCGACTATTTATTAGCAGAAAATTATGATTGTGTCAACTGCATTTTGATAGATATAGATAGTTAACAGTTCCGGTAATTCATCCCCAGCTCCAATCTATAATTTAGTTGGGGATAGGCATCCTAAATCAATTGTGATAATTTTTGATACCATATTACCTACGGTGCGCTTGACCTATTAAGAATTAAATTCGCCACGGGTCGCACCGCTCCCTAATCCCTACTCCCTACTCCCTACTCCCTGTTACCTTTGCTAGATAAATGAGTGAATACTATTAGGATCGTGAAGTTTGGTGGCGGACATGAAAATTTACCAAAAATCTTTTTTTTATCAAAAACTGTTTATCATCGTCTTGTTGCTCAGTGTGGGAGTAACATTACTCAGTAGCTGCTCCCCTAACAAAATGGAGAAGTGCAAGCTGATTGAGGTTGAACCCAGGGAAGTTGAGCTAGATATCAAGGACACTGATATTGAAGGATGGGAATTGGAGGTACTTTGTGGTGACCAACTTTGGGATATCCCATGGTCAGAGATTAATCGCTACTTTAAGATTGATCTGAAGAAGTATTACTCGAAGAATCCACAAGCAGCTCAAAGGCAGCTGCAACGACTGGAGCAACGACTAGTTTTCTATAAACAAGACAACAAGAGGGGAAATATCCTATACGGTTCTTTGGATGGTAATTCAGAGTTAGTTGGGGTGAAGGCGAAAAAAGATGATTAAGATTCAACCTGCACCAAGCCCAAGTCTCATCCCCAATACAATGTCTAATAGACCTCTTGCAAAAATAAATATGAAATCAAAATCTATCCCTTTTGCCTTTTGCCGTCTTGATGCAGTCGCTCATGGGGGAAACCACGGCAGTCGCTCATGGGGGAGACCCCCAAGACCGCGCTGCCTCCCCAAGACCGCGCTGCATCGCTTTTGCCTTTTGCCTTGTCTTCACCAAGGTTGATCAGACTTATGCAAGAGGTCTAATGTCTACTGACCCTTATGCTTGGCTAAAGCTATCCCTGGCCACGATTGAGAAAGCCAATTGGTATCGTTCAGTACAAACTCTACAAAGTATGCCTGGTGCTGTGGTGCAACTGGAAGGGCGAGAGGTGATTAACTTTGCTAGTAATGACTATCTGGGACTGGCGGGCTCTCCTCCTTTAATCGAAGCCGCAGTTACTGCTACTAAGGACTATGGTACTGGTAGCACTGGTTCGAGATTACTCACTGGACACCGGGAACTGCATAGACATTTGGAAAATGCGATCGCATCTCTCAAACAAACTGAAGATGCGATAGTCTATAGCTCTGGGTATTTAGCAAATATAGGTACGATTGCGGCTTTAGTAGGGAAACGGGATTTAATCCTAGGGGATCAATACAACCACTCCAGCCTAAAAAATGGGGCAATTTTGAGCGGTGCCCAGGTAATCGATTATGAGCACTGCAATATGGCTTCTTTGCAGGGTCAACTGGTTCAATACCGACAACAATACCGTCGCTGCTTAATTGTTACTGATAGTGTCTTTAGCATGGATGGTGATTTATGCCCCTTGCCTGAGCTATTAGGGTTGGCAAACCAATTTAATTGTATGCTCCTGGTGGATGAAGCCCATGCTACGGGAGTTTTGGGCGCTACAGGGGCTGGGTGTGTAGAACATTTTGGCTGTACTGGAGAAACGATTATTCAAGTTGGCACCCTCAGTAAAGCTTTGGGGAGTTTGGGAGGGTATGTGGCTGGTTCAGCAGTTTTAATTGATTTCCTCCGAAATCGTTCTCCTAGCTGGATTTACACCACTGCTTTATCTCCAGCAGATACAGCAGCAGCATTGGCAGCAATCCAAATTGTCCAACAAGAACCAGAACGGTGCGCTCAACTGAGGAATAATGTAGAGACTCTCAAACAGTTAATTACTAAGCAGCTGCCTAATCTCAAATGTTTGCCTTCTGAGTCGCCTATCCTGTGCATTTCCATAAACAGTGCTACTGAGGCTCTTGCTGTTGGCGAAACCTTGAAAGCGGCTGGTATCTTTGCCCCTGCTATTCGTCCTCCGACAGTGCCTACGAGTCGGATTCGGATCTCAGTTATGGCAACTCATACACTGGATCATTTCCAGCAGTTAGTTGCTGCTTTGGAGACCTGTGAGAGTTCAAAATAGGTAATAAAACACGAGTTGGATAATCCTCTCCACAACTCACCATCAAAGTAATAATCTGAGCATCCATCAATCGACTTTCACCAGGGAAAGCCCCAGTGCCGGAATTCACTGGATAAGCGGGAAAACAAGCCCCGCTTAAGCTCAAGCGCAACTGATTCCCTTTAGCAATACGCACACAAGTTGCCTGCAATCTAATACGCCACGGATTAGTATTGTCCCCAGGATTCACCCGCCCATATCCCTGAGTGATATTGTAAACCCTGCCATCGGGATGGACTTCCGACAACACTGCACAGATATCAAAACTGGGAGTATCAGCGGTGCAAAACACCTCTACCAGCACATCCCCTACCAAATGTAAATTTTCTGCTAAGGGTTCAGAGGTGTAGGTTAAAACATCTGTGCGACAATCTATGGCAGTGCGATCGCATGAACCGACTGGCATAGCTGCATGACCCCCCATTGCTGGAACTGGACGCCAAGGGTCATGAACTAATAGATCACAGGATACATCACAGGTATGCTGGATTTGGGATACTCCCTCTGTCTCCGATAGCTGTTGCATTTCTTGAGACTCTTCTGGAACTAATTTTCCAGAATCTTCCCTGACACTGGCTAAACCGGAAGTTACCAGATAATAAGATTTCTGATTGCCATCAGGCCAACTATCAAAATAACGCCACCGATTAGTTCCCATCTCAAATAGACAAACAGGCGGTTGCTCAACCACGTTGGTATCAATTCCCTTGAGGAACTGGTCAAACCAACGCACTTGCAAGCCATCAACGGGACTATTTGCCTGGGTACCATAATCCACTGCTCCCACTTTACGCCCCCAAGGCAGGTGCGCCCAAGGTCCAATGAGCAGATGCTGGGGCGAACAGCCATCAGATGCCATATCCTTATATAAATTAAGTGTCCCTCGCAAAAATGGGTCAAACCATCCGCCAATGTGTAACATTGGCATGTCTACATCCTGCATCATTCCCTTGGGAGATAGTTTTTCCCAGTATTCATCTGGGTGAGGATGGTCTAACCAGTCGTGATAAAAGGAGTCTGGTGCTAAGTCTTGGAGAATTTGAGGACAAGCAGGAATTGGGTCATACAGGGGTAAATTCCGAGATGCTGCATACAGCAGTTGATAGGCTTGCTCATCTTTCCGCAATCGTGCCGTTTCTGTTGCTAATTGTATCGCCCAACCCAGATTAGCTTGTAAACAAAACGCCCCTCCTTCATAGGCCCAATCGCTATATAAATCATAGCCAATCATCGCTGGACAGATAGTTTTCAGGGCCGTGGGATAGGTGGCAGCAGCATACAGTTGAGTCATCCCCTGATAGGAAAAGCCGTACATGCCCACATCCCCAGTGCTACCGGGTAAACTTGCTGCCCAGTTAACACTATCAAAGCCATCTTCGACTTCGTGGGCAAACAAATCAAACTTACCGTCTGAAGTGCCCCTCCCCCTGACATCTTGAATCACCACAATGTAACCCTGGGCAGCATACCAAGTGGGATGAGCATAGACTACCGTAGATGCGATCGCTCTTCCATAGGGTTGCCGCATCAGCAAGACCGGAAACTCACCAGCACTATCGGGACGGTAGATATCCGCATCCAGCCGTACTCCATCCCGTGTTACCATTGATGCCGTTTCTTGTTTTACCTTCAACCTTCCAACCTTGGCCAAAAGGCCACGCTACGCGAACAAGCTGTCACCTCTAACAAACCTTCAACCTTCCAACCTTCAACCTTCCAACCTTCAACCTTCCAACCTTCAACCTTCCAACCTTCAACCTTCCAACCTTCAACCTTCCAACCTTCAACCTTCCAACCTTCAACCTTCAACCTTCCAACCTGCCACCTGTAACTTCTAGTCATCCCAACATAGGGATAGCTACAAAATTCATCAACAAACTTACTAGAATCACCCCTACTATATTTAAAACTAATCCTACCTTAACCATGGTAGAAATTGGAAAATATTCCTGAGAGTAAACTATTGCATTGGGAGGAGTTGCGACTGGCAGCATAAAGGCGAAGGAAGCAGAAATTGCGGCGGGCCACATCAACAAAGCAGGTGAGACATTTATAATCGGTGCAGCAGTAGCTAAGATAGGCATGATCAGAGCTGTGGTTGCTGTATTCGAGGTCACTTCTGTTAAAAATGTCATAAATACACAGATGCAAACTACCATTAAAACCGTTGAAATTCCCTGCAATCCGATTTGTAAATTATCCCCTAGGAATTGAGACAATCCTGACGCAGCAAACCCTTTAGAAATTGCAATTCCACCACCAAATAGCAGCAATATTCCCCAAGGAATTTTTACAGCGGTTTCCCAGTCTAGGAGGTTGATTTTATCCCCCGTCTCTGTTTTCACAGGAAGTATAAACATGATCACAGCAATTAGGGCAGCCACACTGGAATCATGAACAAAGTTAGCCACCCCCAGATAGCTTGCCCAACCAGTTAATGTAAAGGAACCGATGGTGATATCTCCCATAAAAATCCACAACAATACTGTTAACCCAAATAAAATAGCAACGGATTTTTCTCCCTGAGACATTTTACCCAGTTTCTGGACTTCTTTGTCTGGAATATTAAAATAGTATGACGATAAACTGTTATTATCAAGCTTGACTGTAATTTTAGTTAAATATATCCAAGTTAAAAAGATAAATATCAAAACAGCTGGCACTCCCACCATCATCCATTGATAAAATGTAATGGCGGTATTGTCTGGAAAGTTTTCTTTTAATTGTGCCAGAAATATCAGGTTAGGTGGAGTCCCGATCGGAGTTCCAATTCCACCAATATTAGCGGCGTAGGCAATTCCCAGCATTAGGGAAGTTCCCAGAGTTTTACCTACATCAATATTGGGATTGGCAAGAGCCGTTTCTTCGATAATAGAAATAGCGATTGGCAGCATCATCAAGGTTATAGCTGTATTCGATATCCACATCGACAATACTGCTGTTGCTAGCATAAACCCCAAAATTAACCTGGTCGGTTGGGTACCAACAATGCTAATAATCTGGAAAGCAATCCGCTGATGTAGGTTATATTTTTCAACCGCTTTAGCAATAAAAAAAACTGCCATCAATAACAATACTACATCAGAAGCATAGGCGGAAGCAACCTCTTCAGCAGAAATAATTCCTAAAAATGGAAATAAACCCAAGGGAATAATCGAGGTGGCGGCAATCGGGATAGTTTCAGCAATCCAAAAAATTGCCATGAGAAGCGTTGCTCCTAGCATTCTCACAGCAGTTGGTGGTAAATTTTCAGGGAGTAATGCTGGAAAAAATGAAAGGAGCCAGCATAAGGTAAAAATACTAACTCCTAGGTAAAAGCTTTTTTTCATCAATAGGACTTACGCAGTAACTCTACTTCTAGTAGTAAGGTGCTTTATTAACGAACCCTACACTATCACCACGTTTGGAGTCCAGTTTTCCGTAAGTCCTGTTGTAAGCATATGCGCTACGCGCACGCTACGCGAACAGCTGTCAGCCGTGAGCTTTTAGCTCACGCTACGCGAACAGCTGTCAGCTATCATGCTAAAATAAACCTCTAAGGAGAGAATTTAAAGGTGCGCTTGACCCATTAAGAATTAAATTCGATATAGGTGCGCGCCTAATAGTTCGAAATTAATGATAATTGAAAGTCTGGGCAAAAGCCCATCTAATCATATTCTGATAGCTGATAGCTGATTGCTGATAGCTGATAGCTGATTGCTGTCAAGTGATTAACAGTCCCAGATATCCAGCTATTACATTATTCAACAAGCTACCAACATATCTTGACGCCCAAGCACTCTCAAATCCTCTTGATCGAATTCAACAGGTGTACCACTGCGAACTAGTTCAGCAAAGTCCTCATTAGGCACCATCCAGCACAGGGTATACAAGCGCTCAGTGCCAGTATTTCTAATTTCATGAATTCCTGTAGGCGGAACTAATAAAGTATCTCCAGTCCGCAGCTGAACGATTTTGCCATCACAGCTAGCTAAGCCTTGACCCTTGAGGATATAGAACATTTCTACTCCAATTTGATGATAATGGAGCGGAGTCTTTCCTCCTGGCTCAAAAATCTCTACACAAAATGTTATTGAAGCATTAGCACTGTCTGGATCGAAGACAATGGCTAAGCGATTTTTATCCTGGGGACTAATACGATAAGCTTGGTAGTCTTTGGGAGACATAACTACGGGAATCATGCAACGATTATCCATGGTTTAGTTATTACTGTTGAGGGTTGACTGTTGAGAATTTAATTGATAACTTAATTAGTTAAATGCTTTGAGAGTTGTCGGAAAATATTTGACCAACTCAAAGCCAAGCATTGGTTAGAATTGTAAATGGTAACTTGTAGTGAGTAATGTTAGTCAATCATCTAGTAAGATAGTGGCAGCATAGTCTTTGAATAGCTGTAGTTTACTTTATCTACCAATCCCTAGCTCTTAAATTTAAGATTATCTAAATTTTTTGGGGCGATTGACTTAATTCGGTATAGTTTGTAAAGAAATATGAAATAGCCCTGGAATTTCCCTAAACCCCACAGCCTATACTCCACATTTTTTTTGGGGGGATTGACTTAATCTGGGACAGTTTGTAAAGAAATATGAAATACCCCTTGAATTATCCTACACCCCACAGCCTATACTCCACCTTAACCAGCAATCTTGATTTTTCTCTAGGTACTGAATAAATATGGGTAATATCATGTCAGGATAATTACCCTTAATAAAAACTCCCCCATCTCCCCATCTCCCCATCTCCCCACCCTCCCCACACTTTTATTATGGGTATTCAACCGAACTTGATATAAATACTTAATCGGTAGGGGGTTGACAAAATTACCTTTTACCTGATTATTTTTAGGGTTTTCCATGGCGTCGAATCAGATAATCCAAGATTCGGTCTCATCTTTCCACAGCGGCATTAGTGGAAACCGGTTGCGCGCGCTAGTTGTTCTTGTAGAGCCGTGAATCGTTCGATACTTGGAGCAAGCGATCGCTTTAATTCAAATACTAAACATCTGAAACAGTTTACTTATCTTGTGATGACCATCCTCTGAATCTTGCTGAGATTTGACTTCCTGTTGGTGAAGTAGGGCATTCTCCAACACTTGTTCAATGCGATCGCATAAAATAAACTCGATTTGGTTACGCACATCGTCGGGCACGTCAACTAGGTCTTTCTGATTCTGTTGCGGTAACAGCACTCTTTTGATGCCAGTCCGGTGCGCTGCTAACACCTTTTCTCGCACTCCACCAATGGGGAGTACTTCACCACTGAGGTTAATTTCTCCCGTCATGGCAGTATCCGTGCGTACCGATTGATTCATCAACAGGGATGCGATCGCTGTTACCATAGTTACCCCTGCAGAGGGTCCATCTTTGGGAATTGCACCGGCTGGCACATGGAGGTGTAAGCCATTATCTTTAAATGCACTCAAGTCAATTCCCACAGATGCAGCATGAGACCAGACATAGGAGCGAGCAATCTGAGCCGACTCCTGCATTACTTCCCCAAGCTGACCGGTGAGCATCAAGTCTTTACCCTGGGGTAAGAAGACAGCCTCAACAAAGAGGACTTCTCCTCCTTGGAGAGTCCAAGCCAGACCTGTCGCTACTCCAGGTTGTGTAGTTTTGCGGATCTGTTCGAGCAGAAAGCGCCTTGGTCCGAGTGACGCTTCCAACTGTTCCGGATCGATTGCCATTGGCTCAGTTTTACCATTGGCATACTGAACAGCAACTTTGCGGCACAGAGTCCCTAGTTGTTGCTCTAGTTTACGTACTCCTGCCTCACGGGTGTAGTTTTCAATCACCTGGCGTAGGGTTTCTGTGGGTAGTTCCACAGCATTAGCTGGCAGTCCTGCCTTTTCGATCTGTCGAGGCAATAGGTATTTCTGAGCGATCGCAATTTTCTCCTGTTCGGAATACCCGGATAATTCAATAATTTCCAGCCGATCTATTAGTGGAGGGGGAACACGAGATAGGTCATTAGCGGTACCAATGAAGATAATCTGGGACAGATCGAAGTCCAAATCCAAGTATAGGTCTCGGAAACTATGGTTTTGCTGTGGATCAAGGATTTCTAGTAATACAGAGGCAGGGTCACCACGATAGTCCATACCCACCTTATCCAACTCATCTAGCATAATCACTGGGTTCTTCACCCCAGCTCGATATAGCGCCTGTATGATCCGACCTGGCATAGCACCGATATAGGTGCGACGGTGACCCCTTAACTCTGCCTCATCCCGTAACCCACCCAGGCTGACTCGCTCGAAGGGACGACCCAAAGCATGAGCAATCGAGCGACCTAGACTGGTTTTACCTACCCCCGGAGGACCAGCAAAACAAATTACTGTACCGATGGTGTAGCGCTGATCTGGTTTCTGTGGCTGTTCAGCATCCCTTGTTTCGAGATCCTGCTGAGTCCGAGCCATTTGTTTGAGCTTGAAGGTAGCTAGGTGTTCGATAATACGTTCTTTAATTTTGGTCAGGCCATGGTGATCGGCATCAAGGACTTCCCTAGCATGTTGCAGATCCAGGTTGTCCTGTACCGTCTTGTTCCAAGGCATCTCCAACAGCCAGTCCAGGTAAGTGCGAATCACCCCACCTTCTGCCGAGGCATTCCCAATACGTTCTAAGCGAGCTAATTCTCGTTTCGCTTGCTTTTGGGCAGTTTCCGGTAATTGGCCTTCCTTGATCCGAGCCCGCAATTCCTCAATTTCCTGACTATCGGGATCGAGCTCACCTAATTCCTCTTGAATTTGCTTCAGTTGCTGGCGCAGGAAGAATTCCCGCTGCTGCCCCTCAATTTCCTTTTTGGTCTCTCCCAGAATTTCTTTACGCAGGCGCTGGACTTCTACCTCCTGCTTCAAATCCGCCAGCATTTGACGCAAGAGCATCTCCAGGTTTTCCTCCTCTAACACTGCCTGCATTTCGTGAACATCCTGCTGTAACAAGATGGAGGTCTGGTAAGCCAACTGGGCTGGATCATCGCTATGCAATAAGACTGCTAGAAGTTCTTCAGGGAAGTTGGAATTTAACATTGCAGCCTCTTGCCACAGGGATTGAATCGCACTAGTTAGGGCTGCTAGGGTCTGTTGTTCTGTTCCTGCTGCGATCGCTGTTTCTGTAGTAACTTGAGGCAGGAGTTGATAGTTAACAGTGTAGGTGGGTTCGGTCTGAATTAATTGCTCAATTCGGACTCGCTCAAGACCTTCAATGATCAGTTGGACTGGTCCGATGGGTAGCCTGCTCATTTTTTTGACCACAGCCAGGGTAGCAACCGGATAGATCTCCTCGAGGCTATTAATTTCAGCTTTTTCGTCTTCCTCCAGTCGCCCCTGGGCTTCTGGGCGAATCGCAGCCACAATTAGCTGCTTGTGCTCAGTGATCATGGTTGACTCAGCGACTGCCACAGAACGACGCCTACCTGCTACGATTGGTAGCGTAATCCCTGGGAGTAATACAATATTGCGCAAGGGAAGTAGTAAGCTGGTTTCCAGCTGTTTCTCTTGCCTGGAAAATACGCTAGCAGTGATATCCATAAAACCTTCCTCTCCCATCGATTCACGTTCTACCTTTCGCCATCTCCGGGATATTTTGGTTGCAGCGAGCAGGTAAGCAATCTCAACAACTCACTTTGGCCTATATTTCAATTTTATGGTATTTTTTGTATGTCTGGAGGCTAAACCGTATGATTAATACTCTACCTTATCGGTTTTGTCTTGCCATTCTTGGAAAGCTCTTAAGGCTTCATCTCGCATCAATTGAATTATTGGAAGTTTGCGATCGCTTATCGGCAAGTCCAATTCCTCGTAAATGAACTGGTCATCAAATCCAATTTGAGCGGCATCAGCTTTAGTATTGGCATAGTAAACCTTGTCCAGCCTAGCCCAGTAGATCGCCCCGAGGCACATCGGGCATGGCTCACAGCTAGTATAGAGTTCGCAACCGGTCAGTTGAAAAGTCTGTAAGACCTTGCAGGCATCACGGATAGCTACAATTTCAGCATGTGCCGTAGGATCATTCGTGGAGGTGACTTGATTATGAGCTTTGGCAATAATCTCTCCATCCTTGACAACCACTGCTCCAAACGGACCTCCCTTTCCAGACCTAACGCTGATCACAGATAGAGCAATGGCCTCGTTCATAAACCGACTTTTGGGCTGTGTCATGAATTTCCATGGTTTAGAATTCTCGCTTCGCCATGATAGCTCAGTCGTCAGGTGCGCAATTTGAAGAAGGTGGGTTACGGCGCTTTCAACGACTGATTGGTAATCCCTCAAATCCTGGCCGCGCCTAACCCACCCTACGGAATATCTAGGGCTTTGTCTTAACCTCGTGTCAATTTGATGTGCTCCATAATTTTCTGCTTCCTAGCCTCTGATCAGGAAGGCTGCTGCTGAGGCAGTTCCGTAGTTTTCTGGAGGTGCTCCATAATTTTCTGTTTGCGTTGTTCTTCTGAATTGACATCTCCCCCGGTTGAAACACGGGGGATTCTACAAGGTTGTTACGCGGCAGGTTGAAACCGTGCCGCTCCACATCTTGTTCGATATGATCTAGACAGAGATCCAAAAAGATCATATCGATGTGGGAGTGTCAAGCTCCCTCTACCCACCTTGGTAAGGTCGAGACCTAACTGTGTGGCTACTTTCCTGGCGATATTGGCGGCACCATTGCAATCCGCATTTACCAGGTCACCAAAAGAAGTTTTGTACATTCCACGCTTTACCCGTTTTCCTGACGGTGTCCATCCTTGGGGTTTTTCACCATGTTTTGGGAGGCTGTCGTCATCTAGGTAAGACGCTTTACTGGTGTACGCTTCTTCGGTAACTGTTAGTTTTATTCCATATTCGCAGGCTAGTTGCTTTAATCGCTCAATCAGTCTTTTAGTGGGAATTACGACGAAGTTTTGATTTCCCCGTCGCCCCATATTTATTGAATTTTTTTGTCGTTCATTCCACCCAATAATTAGATTTCCAATACGATCACTCAAACACCGATTGATAATAAAACGGGCAGCCTTGTTGATTCCATCACGCATCTGGTTATTGCGTTTTCTTTGAACCCTATCCAGGTTCGCATCCCAATAAAACTCAGGCTTCCCTGCTTTGTACTTAGCAACCAACCGGGCATAACCCTGATTCAGAGATTTGAGCTTTTTGCCATCAATAATTAGGCTTTTCCCATGAGTTGAAACTCCGGTCAGCCAATTATCTCCACCATGATCAAAGCTCCAAGCTTGAGAATAATCCAAATTAGAATTTTGTTCTACTGGTTGCTTTCCATTATCAATAACCCAATCGATCCAGAGCTGTCCTAGATATGGGCGAATGGTTACCTCTTTTACCCAGTCTGGATCTATGAATCCTGGTGGTTCTAAGGTGATTTCAGTAATTAATTCTGGCTTACTTTCTTTGCTAATGGACGGATAAAATAAACCTTTTTTGTAAGTAAGTGCCTGGCGAGGAAAGGTAACAGCAGCTAGACCCCCTTTTTGGCGATACCTGATCAGCTTTGGTCTATCTACCTGACCTTTATAGTAAAGGCCGACTAATTGGTTATAGCTAGCAATTGACTCGGCTACAGTTTTGAGGGTTTGTTGCGCTGATTGAGCCGCCATAGCCTTGTAATGAGGGTTTTCTTTAAAGCTTTTACATAGCTCAGCATACTTCACAGCGCACTTGTACGTTTTCCATCCGTACCTTAGATCGTCTCCGCGCCAGTAAGTTGTCAATGCTTCTGGTTGCTGCTCCAACCAACTATAATGTTTTTGCTTGGAGTAATAGGTGGCACAATTCCACAAACTATTGGCCTGTTCGCACTGAAATAACCAAAAAGCATTTTCTTCGTCCGTGAATGTCCCTTTGATTGGAATTGTTCTGTACATATTTTTATCACCTCCTTACTTATTATTATAACTTGAATGGATACGGCGGGTTGAAACCCGCCGCGTCTGTTTCATCCCCTACGCGCGAAAGAAGGGGCTCTCACATTCCCGGATTTCTTGGTAGCCATAGTTAATATATTGATAAATATTGCATTACATTAACTTATATTAAGATTTATCGGCTCATATGGCAAGCTCAAATCCCCATCTTCCCCTCAGGCTTCAAGCTGCTGGAGTTTTTGGGGTGCTAAACCCAGCATCTGTTGATATTTGATATAATTGAGTGTTTACAATTCAATACCGAAGTTCTTCTCAAGAAGCTGGTGGTTCCGATTGCGTTCGCGAAGCGGTTCCAAAGGAACATCCCATTATCCACAATCCCTGTCAAAAAATTTTTTTCTCAGCTTGAGAAAGAGGATGCTTAGCAGTTATCAGCACTTTGTAACTTCCCCAATTGATAACTGCTATAGAGAGTAATTCTATAATAAAAAAATGACCTATTATTAGCTTCGGAGACCAAACTAATGGTAGTGACGAAACCGAGGGCAGATCGGGTGGTTTTACATAACATTTCCTGGGAACAGTTTGAAAATCTGCTGCTGGATTTAGGTGACCATCGATCTGCTCGTTTAGCCTATGATTATGGTACCCTTGAGATTATGACTCCTTTAGCTGAACATGAATATTATAAAGAGGTGATTGGTGACCTAGTTAAAGAGCTGGCAGATGAACTAGATTTCGACTACGAAAGTTTAGGGTCAACAACCTGGCGGCGAGAGAGTAGCTTAGCTGGGGTAGAAGCAGATAATTGTTTTTATATCCAAAATGAAGCGGCGATTCGAGGCAGGTTGGACTTAGATCTCAACCAAGATCCCCCCCCAGATCTCGCTCTAGAAATTGATATAACTAGTAAATCACTGCCTCGTTTGCCAATCTATGCTCGCTTAGGAGTCCCAGAAATCTGGTGCTATGATTCTGGCAAACTAACAATTTACTTACTGCAAGAGGGTGAGTATGTAGAACAAGCAAAGAGTAGGGTTTTTCCTGAGTTACCGATTCAAGAGCTTCCTAGTTTAATTGAGCGCCATCGGGCTGATGGTAGGCGGGCAATTCGGCGAGCAGTGCGAGATTGGGCAAGGAACTATTTTTAAAACATTCGATATTTTTGGATAATATTTAAGTATTATTAATGTCAAGTAATAAAGAATTATACCGTTGCTCATACTTATAAGGTAAAGTCAAATTTATTCCCCCTACTCCCTACTCCCTACTCCCTACTCCCTAAAATTCCAAGGGCGTAAGTAACTTACCCAATTGAAAACCGCTATAACTGCTATAGTTATAAACGGCAAACCATCAGATGCACTACCAATCAAAGTATGCCTAAGGCTGATGTTATTGGATTAGGACGGTCAGGTCTTGCAGCCGCAAGACTCCTAAGAAAAGAAGGTTGGGATGTCACTCTCAGCGATGCTGCTAGCCCTGAACGCATCGCTGCACGTTATACCCCAGAAGACTGGCAACACCAACAACAACAACTTGCCAGAGACGGAATTAACCTTAAACTGGGTTATTCCCTAACCCTAGAGCCTTCAGACTTACCCCAGCTGATTGTAGTTAGTCCCGGTGTTCCCTGGGATATACCAGTCTTAGTTGCTGCCAGGACCCAAGGCATTGAAACCATAGGGGAAATAGAACTAGCTTGGCGTTATCTCCAATCCCCATGGGTAGCTGTTACTGGTACTAACGGCAAAACTACTACCACCTCCCTGATTGCTGCTATTTTTCAAGAAGCTGGTTTCCATGCCCCCGCCTGCGGTAACATTGGTTATGCCGCTTGCGAACTCCTGCTAGCACCAGAAATCACGGGCAAACCCCAGGAAACACCCCCAATCGATTGGGTAATAGGGGAAATCAGTAGTTACCAAATCGAATCTTCTAAAGACCTTGCCCCTCGTATTGGTGTCTTGACAACCTTGACCCCTGACCACCTCAGCCGCCACAAAACCCTGGAAAACTATTATGACATCAAGGCGTCTTTACTGCGTCGGTCCCAGTTACAAGTTATAAATGGGGATGACCCTTACCTGGGGAATTTGGGAGTAGACTATTGGCCCGATGCCTATTGGATCAGTATCACAGGTGGTCAGGGGGACAGGAATTTTAAACCTTGGGCTTACATCCAAGATGACTGGGTGATAGCAGACTCAGAACCGATCTTGCCAGTGAAATCCTTACAGATGGTTGGAGATCACAATCGACAAAATTTATTAATGGCAGTGGCAACAGCACGATTGGCAGGAATTGAGAAAAATGCGATCGCATCCGCCATTGCCAAGTTTCCTGGTGTGCCCCATCGCCTAGAAAAGGTGATTACCTGGCAGGGGATAGACTTCATCAATGATAGTAAAGCCACCAACTATGATGCAGCTCAAGTCGGTTTAGCCTCAGTAGCTGCACCCACTATTCTAATTGCTGGTGGTGAAGCCAAAGCTGGTGATGATACCAGTTGGATTGAGACCATTAAACTCAAAGCAGCGGTTGTCTTACTCATTGGTGAAGCTGCACCTGCTTTTGCGGCACGCCTTAAGGAAGCTAGCTATTCCAGTTACGAAATTGTGGAAACTATGGCGAAAGCGGTACCAAGAGCAGCAGAACTCGCTCAACAGTATAATTCTAGTGTTGTCCTGCTTTCTCCTGCCTGTGCTAGCTTTGACCAATACCAAAGCTTTGAACATCGCGGGGATGATTTCCGCAGGTTGTGTCAGCAGCAGTTCAGTACTATAGCAAAGGGAACAGGGAACAGGGAACAGGGAACAGGAACCCACCCCTAACCCCTCCCAGGAGGGGAACGGGAGTAGGGAATATGGCATCAAAAATTATCACAATTCCTACACGGATTGCTATATTTAGCCAGTAACTCAGGGTAACGTCCATAATTGGAGAGTCATGTTATGTCTAGCCAAAACTTTCGCAAGCCAGAATTTAGCAGAGAACTGCGCTTAGGACTAGTAGTTTATGGTGGAGTCTCTCTAGCCATTTATATGAACGGTGTTTGCCGCGAATTTTATAATGCTGTTCGCGGTCGAGGTATCTATAAACTAGTTAAAGCTCTCACCGATTCTGATATTATTGTTGATATTCTCTCAGGCACGTCAGCGGGAGGAATTAATGGGGTTCTGCTTAGCTACGCTTTGACCAATAGTAGTCAGGATGAAGTAATCGATTTTGAAAACTTTTCCCAAATTTGGCGGGAAAATGGCAACATCCGCAAGCTCATGCATCAACCTAGCCTTAGTCAAGGTAAAAATGATGGGGAATCTATTTTAGATGGCAAGGGCTACTATCAAGATGCACTAGCTAAAGCCTTTGAGCAAGGGCAGAGTAATAAGAAAAAAGCACCCTCCGACGAGTGGGTATCTTCCTTTAATGAATTAGATTTATTTGTGACAGGAACTGATGTTGTAGGACGGGTTGATACCGTTTTTGATGATACCGGACGGGTGATTGATCTTAAAGACCACCGCACTATCTTTCATCTCAAGCACCGTCAAGGTCGCAAAGAGCCCTTTAATCCCAATTTTAACCCAAACAATTCAACTGTCCAAGACACCTATCAAGCTCTGGCAAAACTGTGTCGTATTACATCGTGTTTTCCAGTTGCCTTCCCTGTGGTTACCGTTGAGTTAGATAATCCTAGCAATCAGGTCGATGCCAAGTTAGTAGAATGGGGAATCCTTAAGAATCGAAAGTTACCGGAAACCCCTCCAACGGGTGGGTATCAATTGCACTTTGTGGATGGAGGGGTGCTAGATAATCGGCCTTTCAGTTACACCATCAAAGAAATGTATTATCGTGCCGACTATTATCCAGTTGAGCGCAAGTTATTTTATATCGATCCCAGTCCAGATAATTTTGCTGGCAGCCAAAAGTTTAATCAGATGCCAAAGCCTGATGTCTGGGAGGTAATCCAGGAGTCGTTGTTAGGAATGCCGACCTATGAAAGTATTAGTAATGATTTGGGGTTAATCAAAGACCGTAACCAGAAAATCCAGCGCTACCATTCTCTGCTAGCCGATGCGGAATCTCCCTTATTTGCTAAGGCTGACAACTCCCAACAGACAACGCTCCCAGTTGAGACGGGAATTTATTGGCGTAGTCGTATGATTAGCTTACGCGATCGCACATTACCTCTAGTCTTGAGAATGTCTCAAGTCAGTAGCACCAAATCTTACCAAGAAACCTTAAACAACCAAGTCCTTTTAGATAAAATAGCTAAGCTACTGACCCAACACATTACTGAACCGGAAAAACGGAAAAATAACGACATTATTCTCCAAGACCCTAGTCAACAGATTAGCAATCTCGATATCGAATATGCCTTAAGAAAGCACTTCTATATCGTTAAAAAAGTTTGTCAGTTGATGAATCAGGAGCAATCATTATCAGAGTATAAAACGCTCCAATCCCTAGCCTTAAGGCTAGGTCGTCATATTAAACTCCTAGAAGTCCTTAAGATGGCATTAACTAAGCTGTTGAATCATCCCCAGGTTAGTCAATCCTTCTATGACCTGATATCATCCTTTCAAACTAATCACAGTTCGGAGTCTACGGATAATCTGCGTAGTGAGATTTACAACCGTCTAATTCGGTTATACCGTTTCTTGCTCGATGCTGAGGGGCTAGCAGAATTTGTACCACAAAACTATCAGCAATCCTATTTAGAGAAAGTCCCAGCCTATTTATTGCAAAAATTACCAGAAGAAGCAGAACAATTAGCCGCTAACTCTGAAACCCAGACAGTTGTAAAAAGCACCATTGACTGGTTGCCCCAGCCGCTAATTGCCAGCATTTTTGAACAATTTAAGCAAAAAATTAATCAAGTAGACCAAGAAACCAATCAACTTCAAAAAATCTGGCTTGCTGAAAAATTCAAAGATAACGATACGGAAAATAATAGTAACCAATACTCTTCGGTTTTGTGTAAGATAGAGGAAGCCTCAGAGAAATTTATTGAACTAAGTGGGCTAAATCAGTCTGAAGAACTCTTGACTCGTTTTAAACGATTTCGAGAACTGGATAAAGTTCTGTATCCCTTTGAGTATCTATCTGAAATTGAGGAAAAAGACCTGATTGAGACGATTCGGATTAGTCCAGATGATGCTCAGCTGGGTTTTGGTAAAGGGCAAAAGTTAGATAGTAAACTGGCGGGAAATACCTTAAATGCTTTTGGCGGTTTCTTTAAGAAGTCTTGGCGTTCTAATGATATTATGTGGGGGCGCTTAGACGGATTAAACCGGATCGTGGAAGCTTTACTTACTCCTGAGGCGATTGCTAAGTTTCCTAAGTTTTTGAAACGACAAGCTCAAGAATATAACATTCCTGAAACGGGAGAAGAATTTGAACAGTTTAAAGAACAGTACTTAGATTTTTTAATTCAAGAGTCTTTCCCTAACGCTACCGCTGATCACCAGGATAAAATTAAAGGTCATCTACGTAAGCTGGCGATTCCTAATCCAGATCTTTCTGAAGCTGATATTAAAACAATACTGGATGATTTAGTGCTAGAAGGACATCGTGATATTCTCAGAACTGACCTACAGAATGTGATTGAAGATGAAATTTATGAACAACTAGAGTGGAGTAACCAGCGAGTTCAACCTGCTGCTGCTAACGATAGTCTAACCACAAGTCAAACCACAATACCCCAGTATAGTCTAGTTGAGGGTAGTTTTAGTGAAACCATTAGTCTACTAGCAGCTCAGGAATTAGCTAGGAAAAGCATTGACTCGTTACCCCAGGGTAAAGAAAAGTTCTTTCTCAACCATTACCAGGTGGGTTCAGAGACATTGTCAAATGATATTCCCACTACTATCCTAACCAATCTGGCTACCCGAGCTGCCCTGATTGTGCGAGATATGCTGATCACTGTATTAGGCGATCGCACCCCAGGCTTCGGTAGTAGTTTGATCTATCAAGTCTTCAATCAATCCTTACAACTATTTTATTGGTGGCAACAGATTACCCAATCATCAGGGATTAAAAAGGGTGATGGTAGTCGCCAGAAGTTGATTTCCCTGGTAGTGCAAGTAGCCTTGTTGCTGATTGCTGTCCTGTCTGTGGTTATTATCATATATCGCTCATGGGTATGGTTTGCGATCGCATTTCTGACTGGGGTGTTGTCTTGGCTTTTAGGAAATCCTTGGAAAGCTATAAAAGAACGATTAATTATCAAGGATTAATTATCAAGTATTAAGGCTGAAAGATACCTCAAGTCCAGTATCATCGGTATTGTATTAAGACTAATGAGAAATCACAAATGATTCTCTTGAGTGCGAAACCCGGAACCTGCATCTGGATTCCGCACTCACCTTTGATGTTTGACTTTGATGTTTGACTTCTGCCCAGTGATACTAATTTGTCACTGTGTTAGCCAAAGGACTTTGCTTCTAAACGAAAGTGAAGAAAACCTCCGGAGTTTGTAGCACAGTAAACTCAAGGGGACTAACATTCTGAACAATCCCAATTAATTCATCGGAAGATTCAAAGGTACCATTACCGTTAGAATCCACAGAAATAGCTAGTTGGTTGGAACTGAAAGGAGATGCCCCTAAGACATAATCATCAAGCTCTCCGACCAATTGAATCGTATCTGGCCCTGCACCATCTCCTTGTCTTCCAAATTCAGTGATCAAAGCATAGTCTTGTGCGCCTCCGTTGTCGTAAAGTATCTCATCCTGAGAAAGACCATTAGCTGGATCTGCTGCTAACCCAAGTACAAAGGTATCTTGACTTGATATACTACCTTGTAAAGTATCAATTTCTCCCGATCCAGAGTTAACACCGATAGCACCACCGATTAATGTATCCTGACCCTGAGGAAAATCGATGCTGTTACCACCAGCCAGGAAGTCATTACCAGTGCCTCCTACCAGGTAATCATTAAACGGTACATTAGGCTCAGAGGAAGAAAATTGAAGGTCGCCAAAGAGACTATCATTACCCGTTCCACCGTCAAGGGTATCATCCCCTGCACCACCTTCAAGGAAATCATTACCAGTGCTACCCCCAAACAGAGAATCATTATCCCTGCCACCGTCTATAGTATCATCACCGGCACCGCCACGAATGGTATCCTCACCATCAAAACCAATTAGACTGTCCTGATCTTGTCCACCATTGATAAAGTCATTGCCAATACCGCCAACGATGGTGTCATTACCTGGAGCACCTAGGAGGCGATTATTACCGTTACCACCACCTATGTTGTCATTACCATTACCACCATTGATTGTGTCGTCATTATCTCCACCACGAATGTCATCATTACCATCACCGCCAGAGATAGTGTCATTACCTGCCTCACCACGGAGGGTTTCATCACCGCTCCCGCCAATAATAGTGTCATTACCACCTTGAGCCAAGACAAATGTAAAACCTTCGGTTGATGATTCAAGATCAATTAATTCGCTTTCGTCTGTACCTATAAAAAATCGCATCTTAGTGTCTCCTTAAAATTGCAAAAATGTTCAGTTAATGGTCTGTCTCAGCTAGCTGATGACAGGGAATTAATCCCGACCCTGAGCCATTGCCAATGTTGAGGCAAACGTTAAGCCAAATTAATAAAGCTTCCCATAAGTTGCATGACTAACTATTTGTTTTTAGTTATGGGAAGCTTTACTTGTAAGCATTCAGCCGTCAGCTGTCAGCCGTCAGCTTAAAATAAACCTCTTTCGGGATAATTTAATATTGAGAGATTAATGAGAATTGAAAGTCTGGGGAAAAGCCCATCAGCTGACGTAACTCAGATTAAACGTTCCCGTAGCGTGGCCAAAGGCCAAAGCTGACCTCTTTTATTCAAAAGCTGAACGCGCACGCGTGCGCGTAGCGCTTAAGCTGATGACTGATAGCTGAATGCTTACCTGCACTTAGTATTAATCCCTTTTATAGCAATCCTAGAAGCGTGAACACTGACAGTTCTTAGTCAGCACTCAGCACTCAAAACTGAGCACTATTTTAGTTAAGAAGTGTTGTTCACAAATGGTTTAGCTACCTGTAGGGTGGGCAAAACCTTGCCCACCCTACCCATGGAGTCTGTGCGTAAGTCCTGTAGGATTTAGGTAGGATTGCTATAGCAGCGGAATCAATACTAGGAGAAAAAGGTGAATTGGGTCGAACTACTCAGAGCAAGACCGGTGACATCCGCCACAACACCGATCAGTTCACCAGCTTGACCAGAATTATTCTGATGGATTAAAGTATCCGTTGATGAGTCACCTGCACCAGCAAAGCTTTGCTCGACCAAAACATAGTCACTGGCACTGCCCAACAGACCGATAGTATCTTCTGCAACACTCAAGTCAGTAATCAAAGCGTAGTCATTGTTGCCAGAAGCTGTATAGAATACTCCTTGAGGCAGACGGATGTCATCGAGAAGTCGTTCGGGAATCCCCAAGTTAAACCGGTCTGCTCCTGACCCACCAGTTAGAGTATCAATTTCGCCGCCGCCAAAAGCCAAGCTAGTGTTACCTATGACATAGCCAGCCCCTGCCAGAGTATCATTACCATCATTGCCATTGAGCTGGTCGTTGCCCCGATTGCCAAAGAGTTCGTCATTGGCGCGACCGCCATTGAGCTGGTCATTGTCATCGCCGCCATAGATATCATCTCGACCGCCACCACCATTGAGGGTGTCATTGCCTCCGTTGCCAAAGATATCGTCCCGACCTCTTCGGCCTTCGACTAGATCATTGCCGCCTTCTCCACGGATGAAATCATTGCCGTCCAAGCCATCAATCTGATCAGCCTCAGCAGTTCCAATGAGGGTATTGTCGTCTGCTGTACCTGTGATTTGTGACATTGAAATTTCTCCTTAATTTGTGAGTTGATAGTCTGATGTTGAACTTTGGACAACAAGCTGTAAATCCTAGTGATATACATCAGCCAAGTGTGAACAGTCAGCGGTGTCAGCCCAATAGCTGCATGTCGCTAAACTTTCTATACTTTCAGAATACTTGGACGACAACAGCAAAATGTCTCAGTTTTTGTCTCAGTTTTTTGTCTCAGTTTTTTGTCTCAGTTTTGTCTCAGTTTTTTGTCTGAGTCCCGTTACACACTCAGATGTGTAAAACGGCTGTAATTCCCTGATCCAAAGTTCCCGATTGGCTAAAATATTGACGTTGCTTAATAATGGAATGATTTTAAGAGTTTTTAGGTGCGCTTTCCGTGATGGCGAGCAATCCCTCGCCATCACGGGTCGCACCTGTGGAATAGGCATCTTGCCGTGGAACGGGCATCTTGCGTGGAATGGGCATCTTGGTGGAACGGGCATCTTGGTGGAACGGGCATCTTGGTGGAACGGGCATCTTGGTGGAACGGGCATCTTGGTGGAACGGGCATCTTGGTGGAACGGGCATCTTGGTGGAACGGGCATCTTGGTGGAACGGGCATCTTGCCCGTTATCAATATTTTCGGGCGGGCAGGATGCCCACTCTACTCCTATTCATTCAAAGACTGACGCAACGCCGGAGCTTAGGTGCTAAAGACGAATTGCCCGTGAACCTTGTGCGATGCTTTAGCTTCTTCCGCGAGAAGCCCCACAACGAACATGCGCAGCATGAGTGTGGGATGAATCGCGGATAGGATCTCTTGGATTCGGCAAAGCCGACGCGGGGCGCGTTCGGGGAAACGAGCTATCAAACTTCTGATTAATTCGGATTGGGTCATTCCACGTCGATTTGCTTCTTGCTCTAACGGCCTTCTTTCAAAATCTGTAACTCTGATTGTTAATTTTTTATTTTTCATTTTCGCTTACCATTTGGCCGTACTTGTGTTATTCTTATTATAGGTCGAAAAACCAGGGTAAGTAAGCGTGAGAATTGCATATCAATATCGATTAAAGCCAACAAAACAACAAAGGGACAAAATAGATCATTGGCTTTCTATGCTATGCTCACAATACAATTACTTATTGGCTGACCGGTTTTCCTGGTATGAGCAGAATCGTTGTCCCAGGAATGCTTGTCCCCTTGTTTGTCACCTTCCTGAGTTAAGAGATAGCCCGGATTACTACAGTCAGAAAAAGACTTTACCTAATCTCAAAAAAACTCACCCTTGGTACAAGGACATACACTCCCAAGTACTTCAGGATGTCGTAAAAAGGGTTAAGCTAGCTTTTGATCGATTTATCAAAGGAGACAAGAACGGGAATAGAAGCGGCAGACCCAGATTTAAAAAGAAACACCGCTATCGCACGTTTACTTATCCCCAGATGAAGGAAGGGTGCTTAGAGGGCAATCTGATTAACCTACCAAAGATAGGCAAGGTTAAGGTTATACTGCACCGCCCTATTCCTGAGGGATTCAAGACTAAGACAGCTTCGATTATTAAAAAGTGTGATGGCTACTACCTGGTACTATCCCTAGAGGACGAAACAGTTCCTGAGATCAAGTCTGATATTAATCCCGACTCAATAGTTGGCATTGATGTTGGACTTAAAGAGTTCTTGACCACATCTGAAGGCGAGACGATTGAAATTCCCCAATATTACCGAAAGTCACAAAAACGTCTGAAAGTAATTCAGAAGCGTGTGTCTCGGAGAAAAAAGGGGGGTAAAAACAGACTCAAAGCTATCAAGCAACTTGGAAGGCAGCATAAAAAAGTAGCGGATAAACGGAAGGATTTCCATTTTAAAAGCGCTAATTATTTGCTTTCAAAATATGACGTGGTAGCTCACGAAAAATTAAACGTCAAAGCACTGGCCAAATCCCGATTGGCTAAATCTGTATTGGATGCCGGGTGGTCAAGCTTTCTGACGATCCTGACAAGCAAAGCCGAAAATGCTGGTTTGTTGGCGGTTCCAGTAAGCGCCCGAGATACTTCACAGAATTGTTCCAATTGCGGAAAGAAAGTCCCTAAAAAGCTGCATATCCGGTGGCATGATTGTCGAGATTGCGGATGCAGCTTAGATCGCGACCACAATGCTGCGATCAATATACGAAATAGAGCGGCAGGGCAGTCCGTTCTTAAAGCCCAGCGCCTCCTAAGGGATACCCGGATTGGCGCTTGTTGCCTACACTGAACCTGAAAGGTCAGTGTAGGAGCTGTCACGTATTTGATTCAGTGTGGTGCAAAAGGGGCATCAGCGGGCGAAGTTGCTAAGCAGGTTGATGCGATTTCCTCACGGGCCTCGTTTCACCTATCAGCACTGGAGCAGGCAGGGGTGATCTCGTCTGAACGTCAATCGCGGAATATCATCTATCGTGCAAATCTTGGAAATCTCGGGGACTTGATGTCTTTTCTTCTCAATGATTGCTGTGATAACCATCCAGACATACGGGCGTGCTGTGTTTCTGAAAATAGGTGCTGTTGAAACTTACCTATTCTTATCCCCCACATCCGGTCACCCGGTCACCCCACACCTGAGGTCTTTGTAAAAAACCTACCCTTATGAGATCTCCCCATCTCCCCATCTCCCCGCGCCCACGCCCCTAGATTATCGGTATTCAAACAGACTTGATCTGAGCTCTTGTCCAGTTTCAGTAGTGTTCATAGTCTATGGTTTTTTTGGTAATGGGTAATGCTTCGGGACTAATCACAATTACCAATTACCAATTACCAAGGTCACTAAAAAGATTGCTGCATCGCTTTGAGTTGCTCTAGCTGTTGATGTTGTTGCTTTATTTGCAGTGACAGGGAATCACACACTAGCTCACATAGCTCAAAGATAAACGGATTAGCTATTTGGTAAAAGACATTGATTCCTTGTTGATTGCGAGTGACAATCCCTGCTTTAGCCAGGATTTTTAAATGCTTGGATACATTGGCCTGACCTAAGCCTGTTTCTTCGATAATTTGACTAACATTTTTTGAGCCGGACTTCAGACAACAGATAATCTGCAAGCGACTTACTTCAGATAAGACTTTAAAGAAATCAGCGATCAGGGTCAAGGAAGTAGGGGATAACTGGGATATCTCACAGTCTGGAGGTTGCTCAGTCCTCAGAGAGGATTTTGGCAAAGAACTTTTAAGCATAATAGATTGGCTGACAGTGCTAATCAGGGCTAGGCTTTATCTATTATATTATTATACGGTAGTTTTAGGGAGTCGGGAGTCGGGAGTCGGGAGTCGGGAGTCGGGAGTCGGGAGTCGGGAGTCGGGAGTCGGGAACAGGGAACAGGGAACAGGGAACAGGGAACAGGGAACAGGGAACAGGGAACAGGGAACAGGGAACAGGGAACAGGGAACAGGGAACAGGGAACAGGGAACAGGGAATAGCGATGTATCGCTTTATTACTCTCTAATACTGCTCATAAAAAACCGTAGTTTTACCTACCAAAACTTTTGATTAATTAGCCTAAAAAAAACACTTTAAAAGAAATTACTTAAATCATAAAAATGATAGCCAAAATGCCATCAATATAAAAAACTAAAGATATAATTTAGAAAAAGGCGTTACTGATTAAGGGAATGATTGATGGTAATTGGTAATTCGTAAGCTGGTCTTCATTTAAATTTCATGGTTCTGACAGCAAGGGAGCTGGGAGATTCGGATCAGGGAGTTTCGGAGCAGGGGGATAGGGATTGACGGTTTGTTTTCTAACTAAATACTATCCACTTTAAATGGACAACAGCTTAATTGGTAATTGGTAATTGGTAATTGGTAACTGACCACTTACCACTGAACTGACTATAGGGTTTTTAATAGTTATGAGGTACAGTTAATTTTCCCTACTCCCTACTCCCTACTCCCTACTCCCTACTCCCTACTCCCTACTCCCTACTCCCTAAAATCCAAGATTTTGTACTTCACCCCACAAGAACGCCCCCTAACAGTTGTATCTAGTCCTAAAGTCAAAATAACAATGTCTAGTGATTTCCGGCTTCGTACTCTCAAACCTCAATATGAACAACTTTTTGCTACTTGTCAGCTCAGGCGAAGCTGCCTAGAGCCAACTGGCCGCATTGCTCAAGAAATCCTCCAACGGCAAGGAGACTACGGATTAGTGGAGCGGCAAACAGGGGTGCCTTGGTGGTTTGTCGGAATTTTGCACTATCGAGAGCTGGACTTTCGAGACGCTCACCTGCACAATGGCGACTCTTTAACTAATAGAACAATTCGCTACCCACAAGGACGACCCATTGCTCCACCAGCTAACGGACAACGATACACCTTTGTTGAGAGTGCTATTGATGCACTGCGCTGGAAACAGTTCCACACTGCCAAAGACCACTCAATCGGCGCAATGCTATGGGGGTTTGAGCTGTGGAATGGTTTCCGTGATGCTAAGGGGGGGAATAATTCCGAGTACCTCTGGAATGGCACCAATCACTTTAGTAGCTCACTAGGGAATCAATTGCTGGTAGGTAACAGTAATGATTCCTATGGTCAAGAGCACAAGATAGGAGCAGCAGCAATTGTTTGGTATCTGTATTACCAAGGAATGCTTAATCAACCGTTACAGTTTGCCAGTTCACAAAGTTCTGTTAATTGGCAACAGCCAAGCAACACGGGATCAATTCAGTTCCTGGATCTGCTCAGAGGTTATGGGAAACTGCCTCATCAAGATGCAGCACTAGCTTGGCTGCAACAACAGCAGTCGCCATCAGTGCTAAGGGAATTTACTCGTCGCTGGCAAGATGATGCTGATCGCAAATTAGTCTCTGTGGGGAAGTCTGCTGTGGTACAACTTTCCAATGGCACTCAGTTGCCGACTAATTTTGTACTTCCGCAACAATCTCGGAAACCAGAGAGTCGAGGCACTATGCCACAGACAGGGATTAGGCTAAGAGTACTCAGCGATACTGTGTTTAAAACTTGCACCCAGCAGTCCTATCAGCTCAAGGACTCAGAAAAAGTTTTCGTCAAGGCAGACACGGAGTTTGAGATTACATCGGATCAGCCAGCCGAGAATAAGCATATTCAGGTAGTCCTGGCCAATGTTGCTTTAGGCACACCACCAAGAAAAACCTGGTATGTCTTCTGTGACCATGTTGAAATTGAAGGGAGTGAACCCGATAACGCACCTAAGAATCAACAACAATCTGACTTAATTAAGATTAACTCTGAGAAGATTGGTCCGATTCAGTTGCCTGGATATGACAACACGGTTTACCTATCAGAGGCGATTATCACTGGTGGTCATTTTAGTTGGGCAGAGGCAACTAAAAATGGTACCCGCATTCCTACGGACAAAAGTATTGTGGAGGGCATTCTCAAAATTGCTGAGGTAATGGAGGAAGTGAGGGAATACTTTGGCAATCGCCCCATTCTGGTTAACTCTTGGTATCGCGACCCAGTAACCAATCGCCAAGTTGGTGGTGCTACACGTTCCCGTCATCTTTCTGGGGATGCTGTGGATTTTGTGGTTGAGGGGATATCGCCAATGTCGGTGAATAGACGCCTGGATTCCTGGT